>JAZNVE010000149.1:0-9070 GCA_045592665.1 Acutalibacteraceae bacterium | reverse complement strand
GGTTTCAATTAA
Source organism: Acutalibacteraceae bacterium (assembly GCA_045592665.1). Lineage (GTDB taxonomy): Bacteria > Bacillota > Clostridia > Oscillospirales > Acutalibacteraceae > DTU089. Next base: position 9,058 of record JAZNVE010000149.1, on the reverse strand, counting down.
GCACTTTGCTTGTAATAATAAAGAAGCAAACCGTTTCGGTAGCGACTCAAGACTTTCCGAAAGAGCTCTCAGAGAAATTTATCTTAAAGGCTTTGAAATTGCCGTTAAAGAAAGTGACCCTTGGACAGTTATGTCATCATATAACCTCATAAACGGACAACACACATCCGAAAGCTACGAGCTTCTTACGGGAATTCTCCGTAATGAGTGGGGCTACAAAGGAATGGTAGTAACCGACTGGGGCGTAAAAAATGACCCTGTTAAGGAAATTAAAGCAGGTAATGATATGAAGATGCATTGCGGTTATCCCGAGGACCTTAAAGTTGGTCTTGAAAACGGCGAAATTACCCGTGCAGACCTTGAACTTTGCACAAAGAGAATTCTCGAAATGTTTATGAAACTTATATAATTATAAAATCACCGCAGAGTTTCGACTCTGCGGTGATATATTTTTAAAGTTATTCTCCGTAATACAACTCAATTGTTCCGCCTGTCTGTAATGAGTACCTGTTAAATTCGGCGGTTTCGGTCTGTACCATCTCAAGCTTTATAGTTGGCTCCGTACCATCAACTAAACGAATATTACCTGTACCTGAATTACCCCAAGTATCCGTCCACTGAAAGTCCGACGAATTGTTTTCATCAAGTTCAACAATAACAGAACCTGTTGAATAATAGGGTGATGCGTTTACACCTACATACTCCACCGAAAATACGGTTCTTTTGCTAACAATATCATAACTCGACAAATCAACACAATAGCAAGGTCCATTTTCCTTGTAACCGTCAATAGTGTAATAGTACCCAAGATAGTCAGCAAAATCTAAAGTATCTGAATAATCGTCGGTGTAAGAAGAATCATAGTTATTTTCATTTTCTTCCGGATTAAGCTCACCGAAATCGAACTCCTCATCGAAAATATCCCCGCCGATCGACTCCTCATAGGCATCGGGTGAGTAAATATCCTCACTTGCGTCCACATTATACAGACCTATTACAGCTGCAATACCAACCCCAATTACTGCAACAATACCAAGTGTCAAAACAAGAACAACCGAAATAATTATGATTGCAATTTTCAATCCTTTTTTCTTCTTTTTTGGGGATTCGGAGTAGTTTTCAACCGATGTGTTATCTGGTACCTGCTGAAATTCATTGCCTTCCAACGGAGCACCACATACACCACAATAAGCAGTCATGGGAGCGTTATCAGTTCCGCAATTCTTACATTTCATAAAATCACCTCAAAAATCATTTATTTAAAACAGGCATACCCTGTTTATTCCAAAAAACTTTGCGTATATGTGCACTTCTGCAAGGATCATATAGCGGGTCTTGGTGTGAGTATCCGCACGCACCGTCAAAGCACTTTTGAGTACGCGAGTGGTAAACAAACATCCAGTCGCCATTCTCATCTTTCACAAAAGAGTTATGTCCCGGTCCGTACTCACCAACCAAGTCATCAGATGTAAGCACAGGGTCGGATAATTTAGTCCAACTGTTAATATCAAGTAAATCTGCATTTTCGTCTGCATACATTAACCCTACGCAATACTCAGGACCAGTTGCAGATGCAGAAAAAGCAAGGAACACCTTACCCTCATGAATCATAAATGCAGGACCTTCATTTACGGGTATATTTACTCTCTCCCAATCGTATTCGGGTTTAGTTAACAGTAAGGGTTCTGTAATTATCTTCCAAGGCTCCGACGGATTTATCTGAGCGAGATAAACATTAGAATTACCGCCGTTCTGAGCCCATGCAACATAATGCTTAGAGTTACACTCAAAGTAAGTCATATCAAGAGAAAAACCGTTGAAAGAAAAGTTATCATCTTCACAAGCACCAAACTTGCCAATATCAACCCAATTATCGTTATACGGGTCGTTGCCTTCACATTTTATAATGTGGCAATCAATATCCCATACATTATTTTCACTACCACTTGCAGCAAAAAGAAGATACCATACACCATTAATTTTATGTAATTCCGGCGCCCAGATAAATCTGAAAGCAGTTTTCGAACCCACAACAGACCACACACATTTTTCTTCCGAGTTTTTTAAACCTTCAATAGTTTTTGAACGTCGCAAAATTATTCTGTCATAGCCCTCCGGGTCATTTTTACCACACATCGGGTATGATGCGGTAAAATAATACCACCCATCATTCCCATTAAAAACATAAGGGTCGGCACGATTCTCAATAAAAACATCACCCAAAGACATATCCATCACCACCTTAATTTTATATTAGCATATCCGACATCCTAAAACAATAAATAATTTTGATTTTTAATCACATAATAAACCTAAAAAGAGGTGTTGAAATGGCAAAAAATGCAATAGTCGGTCAAAGTGGCGGACCAACATCGGTTATAAATTCAAGTCTTGCGGGTGTTTTTCAAGGCTGTGTAAGCCGTGGTGCAGATAATGTATACGGAATGGTAAACGGTATACAGGGACTTTTAAACGGTGAAACAGTGAATCTTTCAAATATTCTTTTATCCAACCTTGAAATTGAACTACTTAAACGAACACCGTCGGCTTTTTTAGGGTCTTGCAGATTCAAACTACCCCATTACGAAAAAGAGCCTTTTGTTTACGAAAAAATATTTAAAATTCTCAATGAGCTTGAAATCGAATGGTTTTTCTATATTGGCGGTAATGACAGTATGGACACTATTTGTAAACTGTCCGATTACGCTAAAGAAATTAACAGTAATATTAAATTTATGGGTGTGCCGAAAACCATTGACAATGACCTTATGATGACCGACCACACCCCCGGTTACGGCTCGGCAGCTAAATATATTGGCGTTGTTATGAAAGAACTTGTACGGGATGCCACGGTTTACGGCACACCCTACGTTACAATTGTTGAAATTATGGGCAGGAATGCAGGATGGCTTACTGCCGCATCCGCTCTGGCCAAAGCCGAGGACTGCGAGGGTGTAGATATGCTATGCCTACCTGAAGTCCCCTTTGATTCTGATAGATTCTTAACTCGTACCGAAAATTTATTAAAATCACAGAAAAGTATTGTTATTGCCGTTTCCGAAGGAATAAAACTTCCTGACGGAAAATATGTTTGCGAACTTTCGGACGATACACGTTTCATAGATGCTTTCGGCCATAAAAACCTTACGGGCACTGCAAGATACCTGAGCAATTTAATAATGAAAAAGCTCGGTACAAAAGCCCGTTCCGTTGAGCTTTCAACACTTCAAAGATGTGCAGGACACGTTACAAGCCGTACAGACATTACCGAGGCATATCAGGTTGGCGGTGCTGCCGCTAAAGCGGCTTTTGAAGGTCACACAGGTGAAATGATTGCTCTTAAGCGAATTTCAAATGACCCGTATCAATGCACAACACAAGCAAACGATATTCACAAGATAGCAAATTTCGAAAAGAAAATTCCTCTTGAATGGTTAAATGGGGATTGTACGGATGTTTTACCCATATTTCATCAATATGCGAGACCTCTTATACAAGCGGAACTGACACCAATATTTATTAACGGACTTCCGCAACATATATATTTAAAAAACACGGATTGAAGATAATTCAACCCGTGCTTTTTTATATATCAAACTCCGCTATTATCGGTAAATGGTCGGAAACAACTTCACAATATGTATTTACTCTTTTACACTTAATACCGCGATAAAAAATATAATCAATTTTCACTTCAGGCTTATAAGACGGATAAGTAGGTGTGCCTTTATTATCAGCTAAATCATCCGTATCATTTAATCTTTGAAAAATCGGGGTTAATACGGCATTATCAGGTGTTGTGTTAAAATCACCCATTAAAATTATCGGTAAATCAGTTTCGTCAATTATTTTACAAATCATTTCAACTGCATTAACCCTTTCGCTCGGTTCAAGCCCCATATGACAAACAAGTACGCAGATTTTCTTGTTATTTACATCCAATATTGTTTTCAATACACAACGGCTTTCAAAAGACCCTTTATCATTTCTATCCTCAGGGTCGGGAATTTTAACAGTTTCACACGATACAATACTATACTTAGTCACTAAAGCGTTTCCGTAAGGACTTGTACCTTTAACTTTAATTGCCTCGGCAAAGTAGCGGTTAAATCCCAAGCCGTCACCAATTGCATTAGTCTGGTCGGTATAGCCCCAAATTCTACCTTTACCCCTGACCTCATTAAGACCGCAAACATCAACGTCGAGATTTTCAATCGTTTTATAAAACAGAGGAATATTAATTTTATTCTTTTTATAATCAAGGCAATGCTGAATATTAAAAGTCATAACTTTCATAAAATCACCTCAAAACAATATGGAAATAATATAACATTCATTATCGGAAAAATCAATTGCATCTTGATATTAAAATAGAATGGATATATAATTATTTAAAACCAACAAAGCGAGGTTAATTTATGATTTGCGAAAAAATCGAACTAAAAAAGCATTTTTCTTTCCTTGGTGAAAATGGTAATAATCCGACACTCGATATATATTTACCGTATAATATGGTTGAAATGAACCGACAAAATCAAAAAAGACCCTGCCTTTTAGTGCTTCCCGGTGGTGGTTACGGTATGTGTTCCGAACGTGAGTCCGAACCTATCGCAATTCATTTTTTATCCGAAGGATTTAATGTTTTTGTACTTACATATTCTGTTGCACCAAATCGTTTTCCAACTCAGATTATTGAAGTAGCAGCGGCAATGGAAGTTATTTACGAAAATGCAGATAAATGGAATTGCGACGTAAATCGTATAGCAGTTATGGGCTTTTCTGCGGGTGGTCACCTTGCGGCACATTACTCAACTATGTACGATTGCAAAGAAGTACGAGGAATCTTTAAAGACAGTAAACGACCCGATGCAAGTGTACTTTGCTACCCCGTTATTACATCCGACTTCACAACAACCCATCAGGGTAGTTTTATAAATCTTACGGGGCATAATAGTCTTACTCCCGAAGAAGCAGAAATTCTTTCCTGCGAAAAGCACGTCAGTGCTACAACGCCCCCTGCATTTATATGGCACACTGCAGAAGATAATGTTGTACCCGTAGAAAACAGTATTATTTATGCAAAAGCCCTGGCAAAATATAAAATCCCCTTTGAACTTCACATTTTCCCCTTCGGCGGCCACGGTCTTTCCACTTGTGACAAGCATACCTGTGACGAGGTAACAAACATCATTACTTACAACTCCGCATGGTTGGACGACCTTAAGAAATGGTTTAATATTATATTTTAAACAAAAACCAAGTCAACGTTTAATACATTGACTTGGTTTTTTTAGTTACCTTTTTGAAATATCAATAAGTTGTTTTCTCGATGAAACACCTAATTTACCGTAAATATTTTTGTTATGGTATTTCAAAGTGTTTTCGGTTATATTAAGTTCAGCCATAACCTCTTTAGTAGACTTACCATCTATATAATAATCATATATCTTTCGTTCAGTTTTTGTTAAAACGTTTAAATCAAGATTTACCTGCTTGTTTTCTGTTTCGTGGACGTTTTCTTCACATTCTTCTTTAATGATATTTTCATTAACCTCATTCGAAACTATAACATCATCGGACTTGACTGATTCATCTTTAGTTATCACATTAAGAGCCAATAAGAACATACCGCTGATGATATATGAAACAGAAAGCATTTCAAAATCTGTTCTTATAAACTGTTCCAACAGCCATAAGCCGATATTTATAAAAACAGTAAATGCCAATATACCGGGATAAACTTGGGAGTTATTTTTTCTTTTGATAACGGAGTAGATTATAACACCAATCATACCCGTAAAATAGGAAATAAGGTATATAAGATATACTAAATGCAACGGACCGTAGCTCTTTTCAAGCACAGATACACCGTTAATATTAACGAGTTCAACACTTTTATAATAAACGTCGGAATACCCTGGACTTGCAGCAATTATTAATACAACAACACTCAGTATTACTAAAACAAACGGAACGAACTTTTTTAATTTTATATTTGAAACAGATAATATTATCATAAACATTGCGTACGGAAGAAAAACCGAGCCAAGATAAGCAATTCTATTTGCAAGGAGAGCTTCAGCCACATTCCCCGATAACGAAAGGCACAGGTAACCTACATTAACAATAAAGATAGATGTATACAATAAAATAAACCACAAAGACTTCTTTTTACTGATAATAAAATAGCCCGCTAACATAACAAAAGAAAAAACAGTAGTCACAATGTATATAATAAGCAAACTCCCCGTTTTTTCGCCCGTGATACCACAACCGGGTGCTACTAGCATAAATGAACAAACTAAAAGCAAAAACGAAAAAAATCTAAATAAAGAAAATTTAGTGTTTTTTATCATTCCCACACTTTTTCCCACACTTTTTCATAAATTTAAACCAAACCCCACACTATTACTTTTATTTAGTGTGGGGACTTTTAATAAACACAACTGTATAATAGACTTAAGATATTATATCTACATACAGTGAAAGTATAGCATATTGTCAATATTGAGTCAAGTTGACAATGACTAAATTACTACTTTTGTATCGGAGGTTTGATTTATGAAACACTTAAAAACCCAAAGGAAGGCATTGTCAATATTTTTAATTATGATTTTCCTGCTTTCCACCCTTTCATTAAATGCTTTCGCTACAGGCACATTTCTAAAAAATGCTGACATAACAATCTCCGCACCGATTGCCGGTCAACGCCCCTCCTACGAAGCAACAATTAGCTCCGATAAATTTGAAGTCATTAACGAAGAATACGGTTACATTTACCAAGGTGTTACCTGGTACGATTGGACCTTAGATTCTAACATTGATTACGATGATGAGTTTGTCGAAGGTCATGTTTACAGCGTTACTGTTCTTATAAGAAACACAGCGGGAAATAACATAGGTCTGCTAAATGCAACAGTTAACGGTAATGATGCAGAACTTACCGAAACAACAGACGAAAACGACAATCCCTATTATCTTGTTCAATACTACTTTGGAGAAAAGCCCACTAATAGCGATGAAACTGCGGATATCACAATTGCCGAGCCTGTTGCAGGTGAACTTCCCTCTTATGAAGCTACAATCGGTAATGAATGCTTTGAGGTTATCGATGAAGAGTTCGGCTATGTTTACCACGGTGTCACTTGGTATGATTGGACATTAGATTCTAATATTGATTACGATGATGTGTTTGTTGAAGGTCATATTTATAGCGTTACAGTCCTTGTAAAAAAGGCTGCGGGCGTTGAGCTTGAACTTTTGGCAGCAACAGTTAACGGTAATGAGGCTGAACTTTCCGAAACAACAGACGAAAACGACAATCCCTATTATCTTGTTCAATACTACTTTGGAGAAAAGCCTGTTAGCAGCGATGAAACTGCGGATATTACAATTGCCGAGCCTATTGCCGGTCAACGCCCCTCCTACGAAGCAACAATCGGCAACGAATGTTTTGAAATTTTAAATTTAAACGAAGGTTATGTTTTTAATGGTGTCACCTGGTATGACGATACATTTGATTCTAATGTAGATAGCAATGATGCATTTTACGAAGCACACTACTATACTGTTTCATTCTATGTTTCAAAAGCTGAGGGTTGTGAACTTGAACTTTTATATGCAACAGTTAACGGAAACGAGGCAGAATTAAATGAAGTCGAAGATTATTACATAATATCATATCAATTCTACATTCAAACTGATGCAGAAATCGTAACTTTTGTGGATATTTTTGATATTTCGAAACCTACAACCGGTAACAGCTTTGATTATACCGTTACTCTTAGTGGCTACGGTTATAATACCAAGAATATTAATAACACGACTACAATAAATGGTATCAGTTGGTTCGATTGTACCGATGAAAAATACGTAGAAACAACAGATGTCTGTTTGGATGGTCACTCTTATTCAGCAATTATTCAACTGGAAGCTGTTGAAGGCTACATTCTTTTGCCCGAAATTGTTAAAATAAACGGCGATGAAGTTGGATTTAGTTACGAAGGTACAGACGTTGTAACAGAAGCATATTTTGAATATGTTGATCCATATATAAGAAACATAGAATTAACAGATGTTAACTTCCCCGTACAATTTGATGCACCTGATTACTCAATAACAACTGACTCCGACAAATACACTTTTGCTGATAAAAATGATGCCTATTTCTCGGAAGGTGTTGCTTGGTTTGACGTTTCTGAAGGCAGATATCTTGAAATAGGTACTGATACTTTTGTCGGTGCTCATACTTATATGATTGAGATTTATCTCGTACCCGAAGAAGGCTTCTCTTTTGATCTGACATCAGTTACACTCAACGGCGAAATTGTAACAGATATCTGGGGAACCGGCTCAAGAGTAATTTTATATTACCAATTTGAGCCTTGCGAAACACGAACGGATATTTCGATACTTGTTACTGCCATCGGCGGTGATGACTATAGTTCACCAAGAGTTGAACTGATCGACCCGAAAAGTGACGAAATTCTTTATGATACTCAAGGACAAAGTGACCCTTCTTATCAGGGCTATTTATGTAAATTAGAATTCGTTTATCCCACCTCATATATTATGAGGGTCACCAGAGAAGGTTGTACACCGAGATATTACAATATTTCAGTTTCATCCTACTCATACGCTTTTACTGCCGATATATTTGGTGAAGGTGACGTAAATATGGATGGTGTTGTTGATGTAAACGATTATCAAGCCTGCGTTAATCTTGCATTAGAAGATAGCGAAGTCCCCGAGGATACAACAAAAAATACCGATTACCAGAAAGCATTAGCCGATGTGTGTAACGATGGTGTAATTGACGTCCTCGACTGCTTTTATGCAGAAAAGAAACGAGTAATTTAACACAAATTAAAAGTCATAGTCAGTTTGACTATGACTTTTTAGATTTCTTTTTATTTTTTGTAAGCTCAAAACTCAGATTCAATAGCCATTTGATTTTTTCATCATCAACTGTTGAATCAAGTAAAACGCTTATCCAATATGATTTATTCATATGATACGCAGGAAAAATCCCATTTTCTTTGCAGAGTGAACCAATAAG
>JAZNVE010000148.1:0-62282 GCA_045592665.1 Acutalibacteraceae bacterium | reverse complement strand
TGGCAACCCATTTCCCCATACTTAATAAACACGGGGGTTACTCCGTTAAACTGTATCAGGACCGCTCGTATGTTGTAGCAATTGAGAGAGACGAAAATATAAACGGAATGTATCTTGAGGATAAGGGCAGAAGTTTATCATTCAGGAATTATAAAAATTTTCTTTTAGTCGGTGGCGGAGGTCACAGGACGGGTAAAAACAGCGAGGGATACTCAATTGCGGAGAATTTTTGCAAAGAAAATTTCCCGAATTCGGAAATTCGCTATCGTTTCGCAACTCAGGACTGTATGAGCCTTGACGGTATTCCCTATATAGGAAAATACTCGGACTTTTCTGAGGATATTTACGTTGCAACGGGCTTTAATAAATGGGGTATGACATCATCCGTAGTGGCGGCGGATATCCTGAGTGATATGGTTACGGGAAAGAAAAACCCTTACGAGGATGTTTTTGCACCAAGTCGCTCGGTACTTCACCCCAAACTATTTGCCAATGTTTTTCACTCGGTGTGCGGACTCATTACCCCTACTACACCCCGATGTCCCCATCTCGGGTGTGCATTAAAATATAATAAAGAGGAACATTCCTGGGATTGTCCCTGCCACGGTTCGCGTTTTACCGAGGAGGGCGAACTTATAGACAACCCTGCAACGGATGATTTGAAGAAATAAAATACCCGACAGATTAACTGTCGGGTTAGTTGATTAATTGATTGTTTCCATACTTTTTAATGTTTGTCCTTTTTTAGCGTAGGGACTGTAAGCGGTGATTTTAACCGCGTAATTTCCCTTTTCGAGAGTGCCGAGGTTAACTTTTACATCCTCGTTTGTGGCTCTTACGTATTCCGAAATAACTGTTTTTTCAAAAACCTTTTTATTCCCGCTTGTTACTGCGATTTTGTAGTTTTCGGCGGGATAAAAACCCTTTGCTTCGGGGAAGGTGAGTACTGTTTCACCATTTTCGTTAACTGTGGTTGCAATTTTTGCGTTTTCGGGGAATTTGGGTTTAGTGTCAAGGGATTTTTGCTGACTCCAGGTGTATGCTCTTTTTGAAGATTTACTTAAATTAGTAAAGTAATAATCAATATTTTCGAAGAATATTCTGTTAGCAATATCGTAAAGCTTCATACTTACGTTGCCCTCGGCGTCAACTTCGCAAAGCCACGCACCGCCCGATTCACCGGGAGCATCCTGGTCACCCTCGATATAGTTAAGGTTACCCATAAATGCACTTAATGACCCGCAACCAACGGCGGTAAATGCACCCTGCCATACACTTCGGGGGTCCGAGGGAGCGTAGTGTGAGTGACCCGAAAAATCCACAACCTGAGGGTATTTGTTCAGAACTTTTCTCATAGTCATATCGCCCCAGTTACCACTACCGTAAACTGTTAAAGTGGGGGCGGGATGTTGGTAGACGAAAATAGGCTTTTCGGGGTTTTCCTGAGTAGCATTGTAAAGTTTTTCTTCCAACCAGTTTATTTTACCCGTGAATGTTTTACCGTTATCGTCGTAGGAAACACCGATAAAATGATAGCCGTTTAAAACTACATCCGTATCAACATTTTCACTTATGTATTTCTTATAAACCTTATAGCCAACAGTTGCGTCTACGTCGCGGTAATTAATAAATTCGTGGTTACCGAGGACTATAAGTAACTGAGTTTCTTCTCGTTTGTTTTCTGCAATTATTTTGTTGAAAATCTCGTATTCTTTTTCAGCACCGCCACCCGTGAAGTCACCCGCAACAACAATTGCATCAAAGTTTTTGTAGGATTTACTTTCGGAGAATTTATACATATCCTCAAATAAATTTCTGAGCCTTGTGGCGGCTTCCTGATTTTCTTCGCCGTTTAGGTGGATATCGGAGCATACCGCAAAGCGGAGCACGGGCTTAAAATCCTCGGGCGTATTTACCTTTTTGGAAGTAAGACCGTTTTTAATACCCGAGGGTAAAAAACAAAACCCGAAAACCGAAGTGAGTGTTTTAGAAAGAAATTGGGAAAATGTGTTTGTCATAAATTAAAAACCCTTTTTAAAATTAATTTACTATCTTGAGAATTTTGATTTAAATATGATTTTTTCTGCCATCGGTAATGAGTGACTGTGTAGATTAGTCAACTGTTTTCAAAAATCATTTGAGGAAAATATATTAACATAATAATGTATTAAATGCAAATTTTAAATAGTACTTTAGGAGCAGATGTGTATTTGTTTGTTAAAAAAGTCCGAAAAGCAGAGCGTGCTTTTGTGCATGGCTACAAAAAACAAGAAAAACAGGAAAATTTGTGTAGTTTTTTTCAAAAATAGTCATATATATACAGAGGCATAAAAAGGAAAAATTTTGCTTTAATTATAAGACGTTTATCTTGAAAAATTATTGAAAAGAGGAGATACCAATGTATATAGAACTTGATAAAATTTATAAAAAGATATAAAATGGAGGTATAAATATGAAAATAAAATGTAAATTTATTTCAATGCTAATTGTTTTTTCTTTGTGTTTAAGCTGTCTAAATATATGGGTTAATGCGTCTGACAACTATACACAAAAATCAGTTTCCGATATTAAATATGGTGGCACGGTTGAAGAACTTCCAGAATATATTTATGAATCATACAAAGCAAACAAAAAAGCAGAATCGTTAGATATATATGATCAAAATTTATTTTCTGTTACTACAAATAATAATGACGGAACTAAAACGGTTGAATTGTACCAAACGCCAATTAAGTATATTGAGGAAGATGAAATAAAGTTTATTGATATATCAATAAAATCGACATCGATTTTAGAGCAGCTTGTATCCGAATATTTTTATAAGTGCGAAACAACTCCGGTCAAATCTTTTTATCCCAAACAAATATCAGACGGAATTTCGGTTGAGAATGGAAAATATAGTGTGGAATGTTCCCCGAATATAACAGATGAATATAGCAACAAATTGTTTTCAAGGCCGACGTTATCAGGAAAAGATAAGGTTCTTTATTACTCGGTTTTCGGGGAAAGCGTTGACATTTCTTATTCACCTATTTCCAATGGCGTAAAAGAGGAGATAATTTTAAACGAATGTCCTGACAGAAATATATTTGAATTTAAAATAGACTTAGAGAATTTACAACCGGTATATTTAACGGGCGATTCAATACCTTTAAGAGATAAAGAGACCGGAGAACAAGTTGCGGCTATCAGTCAGATTGATATGAGGGATTCTGCTTCTGCAACAACATACAACACATCTTTGTTTAATCACATAGAGTTAGAATTAATAGAAGATAGCACCTATATTCTCAGAATTATTTTAGACGATAATTTTTTGAAGGCAACAACAACCGTTTATCCTGTAATTGTAGATCCAACTATTACATTCAATGCAGATCCAATTTATGACGCACCGGTTTTCAGTGGTTATCCAAGTACAAATTTTAATTCTAATACATATAATGTGGTGGGTTATCATGGCTCAACATACGGAGAGGGTATCGGGTTTGTAAAAATAAACAATATTCAAAATTATTTATATATACGGCCCGAGAACATTACAAGTGCATATTTGAAGGTTTACGAAAGTTCGGGAAAAACATCGACAGCAAAAATTGGTGTTTATAACACAAAGGCAACCTGGAGTAATACATCAATCACTTATAATAATAAGCCAAGTCTGAATGCCGAACCGTATAGTACGCTTACTGTTACAAATTCAGGTTGGTATAATTTTGATATTTCTGGATTTATACGAAACTGGTTGAGATTTGCCTTAAATGAAGGCGGGAAGTCTCAAGGATACGGACTTGCATTAAAAATGCTCGATACAGGAGTATCGAGTAGGCATTTTTGTTCGGCAAACCATAGTTCATATCCACCGTCTATTATCATTAATTATACAGAATATACAGGATTAGAAGAGGGCAATTATATCATTCGCTCTCAGTACCATCCCGAAGCAAAACCATATTGCTACTTGTATGCATCTGGCTCAAATGTTATTCAATATACAGCCAAAGGTAACGCAAACCAAATTTGGAAGGTAGATTATATTGGCAATGGTTATTATGAGATTTATTCAACAGCAAACACCTCTATGGCTATGGGCGTTGCGTTATCAGAGCCCGGCAATGCGACGAATGTGGGTCTTTATGATTCATCAGCAGGAAATAGAAGGAAATTCAGAATAATCAAAAATGCAGACGGCTCATACAGAATCCTTTCGATTTGTGGCAATAAAAATAAAGGATTGGACGTTTGTGGTCCGAGTAATGTAGCAGGTACGAATATACAGTCCTGGGAATATTCCGGTGTTACACAACAGCAATGGAATTTCTATAAAGCAGCTCCGTGTGGCTATTTGAATTACTGGTACTCCGATGCGACACAAATTAGCCATTTGAAAAACAATCAAATCAAAATATTTGTAGATAAAACTGCTGGATTCGGAAAAACTATAAATACTTTGATAACATATGCAGACTATGCTTTGGAGTCTTGGAGAGATTTAGGCTACTCGTATACCTTCGTTGATTCTGCAGATGAATGCAACATACATTTAAGAGGAATCACAAGAAACGAAGCATTAAGTATTGATGAAGGCTTCGGACAAGCAGAAGGGTTTTGTATTAATATTGGATATAACGGAACAACAGCAACGTATGAGGGTCAAGCTCTTTCATCGGCGGGATGGAAATCAGTATATACAACAACAAAACGCTCGGTATACATAGTTTGGGATACAAATGGCAACGATGGGACAGCGAAGACCTCAAATAATAGTGCACTGAAATGGAAGGCGGTTGTTGCACATGAATTGGGGCATGCTTTAGGTTACGAAGGACACGACACATCTGTTCGAAGTATAATGTTTACATCAGTAGATAGTATTTATAAAGATCCGATAAACGTTACCGGACCGCAAGAAAGAGATTTTTTGCATTTGAAACAGGTTTATTAAAAGGAGGCAAAAATGAAAAAAGCAAAAAAGATAATTGCATTAGTGATTTGCATTATTGTAGTGTGTACAAGCATAGGTGTTTTTGTTTGGGATTATAACAGCACTATTCATAGTGAAGAAATATATTATGTAAAAAGCAAGGAAAACGTTATTTCACTAATAAAAAAACCATTGGAATTAAATGAAGTTGTCGATTCTTCAGCGGTTTGCGTGTTAGTAAGTACCGATCTTTTTAAAAAAGAAACCGTCAAAAGAGAAGGGGTTTATTATTCATTGGTTGAGGTTATTGATAGTAGCAAGGATGATATTCCTCAAATTATAACCGTGGTTCATAAAGCCGCGCAATTAAAAAAAAGTGGCACATTCATACTGTTTTTAAATCCCGTTCATCAGTGTAGCGAGGAATGTCGGATAAACAAAAACCGATATACAGTTGCTTTTGACGAGCATAGTGTATATTATATGAGCGGTGCTGAAACTGGTGCTATAGAAGTGGTTGAGGAAAACGATGGTGTAGGAAGTCTATCGGCAAATAAAGAGGATTCTCAAAAGGAAGTTGAAAACCTTATTGGAAAAACAACAGAGGATTTTTATGCTTGGTTTGAACAAAAATATGCGGCTCCCGAATCCAATGAAACAGAGACAACCGTTTCCATACCGGAAACAACACAAACTCCGTAACACATAAAAGTCAAAAAGCCCGTCCATTGTCGGACGGGCTAAATTATTATTTGTGATTTTTAATGTAGTATTTGTAGAATTTTACGCAGTCGGCAACTTCCTTAACACCGATGCTTTCGTTGGCGGCGTGCATAGCGGCTAACTGTTCATTGCTCATTTTAATTGGGCAGAATCTTAAGCAGTTATCTGCAACCTCCTCGTAATGACGGCAGTCCGTACCGCCCGTCATAAGGTAGGGAATAACACCCGCATCGGGATAACATTCGTTAAGACATTTCTTAAGGTATCCGAATTCCTCGCCCTTGTAGTCAACGGTGTTTGAGGCGTTACGTGCGTGGATAATTTCAAACTCAAGGTCATATTTATCCGCGTATTTTTTAAGCACCGCAAGGGATTCTTCTACATTCTGATGGGGTGATGTACGTAAGTTGCAAACTATATAAGCCTCGGAGGGGATAACGTTTGGTGTGTGAGAACCCTCTGCCATAGTGCAACAGAAAGTAGTTTTTACGAAAGCGTTACACATGGGTGAAACCATGGGAAGAACTTTAGTAAGAAGACCCTTGAAAAGCCACATATTACCCAGAACCATACGAAGGGGGAAACCGAGGTAGGGTGCCGCTTCGTCAAGCATTGCGTAAACTGCACCTGAGATTTCGGCTTTGAAGGGTTTATCCTTTTCGATATCCGCAACAAACTTTGAAAGTCTTGCAAGAGGAGTGTTGCTCTTGGGTGTGGAGGAGTGACCGCCCTTACCCTTAGCAATAACCTTAAGGTCGATATAACCCTTTTCAAGAAGACCGATAGCGGCACACCAACCGTTCATTGTGGGAAGCTGGTCTTTAAGAATTGCACCGCCCTCGTCCATAGCAACGTCAAGGTGTACGCCCTTTGATTTAAGATAATTTACGAGCTTAGGAGCACCGTCACCTGAGATTTCCTCGTCAACTGCAGTTGCAAGGTAGATATCGCAAGGGGGCTCGTAACCTTCGGCGAGTAATTCTTCAATAGCCTGAAATTCTGAGAAAACAGTTGATTTACAGTCCATTGCACCTCTGCCGTGAATGTTGCCGTCGGCAATTTCACCTGAGAAGGGGTCACGTTCCCAGTTGGGTTCGTCCGCAGTAACAACGTCCTGATGACCCATAAGGAGAATACCGTTTCTGTTGGGGTCCTTACCCGCCCAACGGAAAATAAGGTTACCTTCAATTTCGGTACATTCAAGCTTTGAGAAAATAAGGGGGAAGTTATTTTTCATAACCTCGTGAAGTTTATAAAATTCGGAAAGGTCAGTGTTACCTCTTAAAGAAATTGTGGGTACTTTAACCATTTCGGAAAGTTTCTGAGCATAGTCATTTGCCTCATCCGCAGTAGGATTAATGGCGGGAGTATTTGTGTTGGGTTTCGCTTTGATTTTAACTGCTCTTAAAGCGGCAATTATGAGTAATAAAACAATAATCGCAAGAATTACGAGCAAAGCAATGCCGATAATTTTGAAAATCATTAGAATCATATCCTTTCGCAAGATTACCACAGTATTATACTACTTGTTTTATTATAAGTAAATAGTTTTTTAGTTAGGAGTGAGGAGTTAGGAGTGAGGAGTTTTGGGGCACTGCGTGCCGATTGTAAGTTGCCAGTTGTTAGTTGCCATTTGCCAGTTTCGGGGCAAAGCCGATTTAAATTGAAATTATTATATGTTTGTGATAATATATTTGCCATAAAGTGGTGATTTGATGAAAAAATCAAAAGTTATTATAATTATACTCACGGGCATAGCAATACTTGTATCGGGAATATTAACAAAGCAACATTTTTTCCTGATGCTACCGTTGTTTGTATCCCTTTTTGTAATGTCCTTTCAGTCCGAGGCAAACCGTGTGGGTGCGTTAATCGGTGCGTGTAACGCTGTTTTATATACCGTAACCTACATCTGTATGGGTGTTTACGGCTCGGCGGCATCGGCTTTTCTTTTCAGCTTTCCGTTGCAGTTAATGACCTTTTTTAACTGGAAGAAAAACGCATATAAAAAGACTGTTGTTTTTAAAAGAATGTCAACAAAGGTGCGTATAATTTCGTGTGTTTCAGGGTTGGCACTCTGGGCAATTCTCGCGGGTGTTTTTTATTATCTTAAATATGAATATGCGGTATTTGACAGTGTATCGTTTTTATTGGGTTTCATTGTACCCATATTAACAATGCTCGCGTATATCGAGTATACATATCTGTGGATTTTTCAAGCGGTTACGGGACTGTTTTTAAATATTCAGATGGTGTCAAACGATATAAGTCAACTTACTTATCTTATTTACGGTGTGTACGCTCTTTACTGCGTGATTTGTGCGTTTATCAATGTTCATAAATTCTATACAGAACAGCAGAATTCGGAGCAGACCGCTTAAGTGAACGAAAAAACGGTATGGATTCAAATTATAGTTGATTTTGTTGAAAGATAAAAGTATAATTACCTTATGGTAATTTATAAAGGAGAAATAAGGATGAAAAAGATAGTTTCAGTAGTATTGGCTGTTGTTTTGGTGTTTTCCGTTACAATTCCCGCATTTGCTCAGGGACAGAGCGCTGTAAATTATGACGGCCCCCCTGTAGTTATTGTAAGAGGTATCGACTTTGCAGGTCTTACCTATGAGAATGGAAGTAAAGCCTTGAATGTGGATTTGACCACACTTTTTCCTCTTTTGATGCAGTCGCTTTTTGCTCGTATGAATGTTATCGACGATGATATTGTTGTAGATACGGCATTGGATGTGGCTTACGAAATTCTTTCACCCCTTGCTTGTGACAATGAGGGTAATTCCGTAGAACCTGTTTCTATGGTTCAGTACCCCGGTTCAATGGCAAATTATCCCGAGTTTGTTTCTAATCTTACAGATGGTGCAGAAATCGGTATTATCAAAACCGCGGTTGAAAAATACGGCGCAGAGAATACCTATTTCTTCACTTATGACTGGCGTAAAACACCTGAAAAGCTTGCGGAGGAGCTCAAAGGCTTTATTGATACCGCAAAAAGTGACAGCGGTAAGAATAAGGTTAATATAATCTGCGCTTCCATGGGTGGTATGGTGACAACTGCCTATATGTATTATTACGGAACAGACAGTCTTGATTCGGTAGTTTATCTTTCAGGAGCACAAAACGGAACCTATGTTTGTGGTGAAGCATTGAACGGAAGAATTGTTTTTGAAAAAGACATACTTCTTAACCTTATTTATCAGTCAACCGACAACAATATTTTCTTAAGATTGTTTTTGGGCCTTTTTGACGGTCTCGGTGTGGTTGATTTTATTACAAAGCTTGCAAATAACATTGTTGACGAAAGCTTTGATGAAGCCAACGACAGAGTTTTGCGAGATTGCTTCGGTACCCTTTGCGGATTCTGGGCGCTCTGCCCTGACGATGCCTTTGAGGGTGGTGTGCAAACAATATTCGGTGGTCACGAAGACGAGTATCCTGTTTTGCTTGAATTGATAGATGAAACAAAGGCGTTTGTTTTCAGCACCGAGGAAACACTTACTCAAGCCAAGGATAGCGGTGTAAAAATTTCATTTGTGTCCAACTACAACGGTATACTTGTTCCCGTACACGCAAAAGCAAATGCGAATGGTGACGGTGTTCTTGAAACAGAGCTTACCTCAAACTTTGCAACCGTTGCACCGTTAAGAGAGATTCTTACCGCGGACCAGTTGGCAAAAGCACCATATAAATATGTTTCACCCGACAAGGTTATTGATGCTTCAACGGCACTATTCCCCGATAATACATGGTTTGTAAAGGATGCACCCCATGTTGCCGCAGATTACGGTACGGGCTTCAGCGACTTTACATTTACGCTTCTTGAAAGTGAAGTTCAGCCCGATGTAAATACCTTTGAACAGTATCCTCAGTTTATGATTGCGGATGATTCACTTGCTCTTTCACCTTTGAAATAAATTTACAAACAGTTAAAAGTCACACGGTTTTTCGGAATTGTGTGACTTTTATTTTTATTAAATCAATATGAAAAATTGTTGAGTTTTACGGGTTGCTGTGATATCATGTTTTTATTGATATAAATTGAAATCATTAAACAGGATGGGTGTTACAATGGATAAAAATAAAGCAATTATAGCCCTCTCAGGCAAGGGCGGAGTAGGTAAAACCTCTATTTCCGCGGCAATTGTAAAATTATTGGTTGAGAATTTCCCCGATAAAAAAATACTTGCCATTGATGCAGACCCTGCGGTAGGACTTTCAACCGCCTTAGGTGTGGATGTTAAAATAACCATTGACGATATACGTAAAGAAATAGTTGAAACCGTAGAAGACGGTCAGACAAAAGCGGCAATTGAGCTTCTGGGAGATGCGAGGTACAAAATTTTTGATGCCCTCGTTGAAACGGACGGTTTCGCATTTATTGCCGTGGGCAGACCCGAAAGTGCGGGATGTTACTGTAAAATAAATTCCTATTTGAAGGAGGTTATCAGCATTCTTTCACAGGATTTTGATTATGTGGTAATTGACGGTGAAGCGGGTATTGAGCAGATTAACAGAAGGGTAATGGAAAAAGTAACCCATCTTCTTCTGATTACCGACGCCTCCAAAAAAGGTACACAGGTTATCTCAACTATAAAAGATGTTGCGGATGAACTCGTTATGTACAAAAAAATTGGTGCTATTATCAACAGACTTCCCGATGAAAGCGTGTTAAGTCACGTAAATACAAACGGAATTCCCGTTTTGTCATATATAACTAACGACAGTAATCTTGCTATATATGATATTGAGGGTAAAAATATAATTCACCTTCCCGAGGATTCAAACGTTGTGGAGGGTGCAAGAAAAGCACTTAAAGAAATAGGTATTTTAGGGTGATAAAAAATGAAAGATTTAAAACATCTTTATGAGTTCGAAAATCTTCTTCAGGAAGCAAATAATGAACTTGTAAAAAAAGCGAAGGATGAGGGTGGCATTGCTTTAGGCTATACCTGTTACCATATCCCCGAGGTATTATTGAATTGCGGAAACTGTTTTTCCGTAAGACTTCGCGCCCCGAGGACGGGTTCAATGGATATTGCTACTTATTATATGAGTAACTTCCTGTGCGGTTATTCCAAGGCTATATTGGAACGTGCCATTGAGGGTGGTTATAACTTTTTGAATGCTGTTTTAGCATCCGAAACCTGCTCCGAAATGAACAGGGCACTTGAACATTTTGAGCTTCTTGATTTGGTTCCCAATGATAAGTTTTTTGTTACATTTCTTGATGCACCCTTTAAAATTGAGGAGCATACCGTTAAACATTACGTTAATCAGACAAAGCTTAAAATTCTTGATATGATGCGTGATGTGTATGGGGTTGATACCTCTGACGAAGCACTTCTTAAAGCGGTTGAGGAACATAACGAGGTCTGCCGACTTATGACGGAAATCGGTAATTACCGAAAGGAAGACAATCCGCGTATTACGGGTTACGAGTATCATATACTTAATCTCATTACATATTGTTGCCCCAAGAGCCTGATATTACCTAAATTACGTGAAACTGCAGAGGAGCTTAAAACAAGGGAGCCCGATGCAAAGAAAAATTACAGAGCAAAAATAGTTGTTGTAGGCTCGGAAATGGATGATCCGGATTTCACCGCACTTATAGAGGACAGCGGGGCTCTCGTTGTGGCGGACAGATATTGTTTCGGCTCAATGCCCGGTCGTGAAGAAATAATTATAAATGACAGCGAGGATGTTTTGACTCAGATTTGCCGACATTACCTTAAAACAAGTCAGTGTCCACGATTTATGAGCCACCGGAAGGTTCAGGAGCGTAGGGATTATATCCAGAATCTTGTTAAGGAATATAATGCGGACGGTGTTATGTACGAACAGATAAAATTCTGTGAATACTGGGGCTACGAAAGAGCCCTTGCATCCTACGTAATGACAAATGATTACGGCATACCCACCGCGGCGGTTGACCGTCAGTATACTGCGTCCGCTTCGGGTCAGTTACGCACACGTGTACAGGCTTTTGTTGAAAGCCTTGAAATTAAGAAAATTGCAAAAGAGAGGGAGGCGAAGAAGAATGGCTGATTTAGGTAAACTTTACAAAGACCATACCGCTGTGCTTAAGCACAGAGAATGGCGTGGCTTTAAGGATACTATGTATGACTATTACAGATGGCTTATCACCTGGAAAGATATGATAAAAATGGTTCTTAAAGCACCGATTTCTACATTGAAAGGTCTTTGGAAATACCGTTGGATGGCGTCATATCTTTCTGCTCCGTCCTTTGTTGACCGTCACGTTGCAGGTCTTCGCGGACCTCAGTTGCGTATGGCACATCTTCACTATAATATGATAGTTAAGCATTGTACCGACCTTATAAATATATCCTTTGTTGCGGATGAAAAGATTAATCCCAACAATAAAATTTCTAAAAAGATAGTCCTTACGGATGAAATTATCCCTAACGAAGTTTTTCAGGGCTTCCCTAATTTAAAGGTTGTACCCTTGCAGACTATTCCGATTTTCCTGTCGTCAATGGTTGACCAACAGATTACACCGCCCTACCTTGAAGTAACGGAAAGTTTCGGTGTTCCTGCGGACGTTTGTCCTCTCCCCAGTGCCGAAGCAGGTGTTGCAATTGAAGACGATTACCCCAAAATGGGTTGTTGTATGATTGCAACCAATATGCCCTGCGACGGCTCGGTTATGAACTCCACCTTCCTCGACAGACGACTTCAACTTCCCGTGCATTGTTTCAATGTTCCCCTTCGTTATAATGGGGAGGATGTTCAGGAGTATGCAGTTGACGAGATTAAGTCACTTATTGTCTTTATTGAGAAACAGACCGGCGAGAAATTCGATTGGGATGCATTCTTCGCCGCTATGAAGAATTTTAACCAACAGACTGAATACGAACTTCAGAAATGGGATGTAAATAAAACGCCCTATCCTCAGATGACGGGTGCGGCTTTCTGGCTTTACAGAATTTATTATTTCAACCTTTCGGGTGGCGTTGATAAACGCTTTTTGAAGGTGGATAAAAAAGTAAATAAAATTATGATGAAAGCCTACGAAAAGAAAACCCCTGTATCTAAAGAAATGCGTCACCGTACTGTGGTGTGGTCCTGCCCCGCAAACTACTATACAAGTTTTGCAAACTGGCTTGAAAACTGTTGGGGTATGAACGTTGTTATGGATATGGAAACAATGATTTCATATCAGAAATTCAACACCGAGGATAAAGAAGAAGCATTAAAAGACCTTGCGAAAACATACCAACGTTCAATTATGCGTAAGCATACAAAGGGCGGTTATCGTAATGTTGTTGATGAACTCTGGCGAATTGTAGAAGAATATAACGCAGATACCGTTATTATGTACGACCAGATTTCCTGTAAGGGTATGGACGGTCTTACGGGTATATTTGATGACCAGGCGAGAGAACGCAATATTAACTTCATCTGGGTTAAACAGGACCTTATGGACCCGCGTACCATTTCAAGACGCGATATGCGTGAGCAGGTTAGCAAATATATGCAGACAGTTCTTCAGGAAGAGCCACTTGATGCGTCACTGGTAGATTTCGAGGACGATATGGCTTGGTAAGTGAAAGGAGATTTAAAAAATGAAATATTTTGGCGGATGTGATGTAGGCTCTACATATACAAAATGCGTTATTCTTGATGAAAACGGCAAAATGGTTGCCAATGTAACTAACAGAAGTAAAATAAATCCCGTAGCAAGTGCAGAAATTGCTTTGAATGATGCTATTTCTCAGGTGGACGGTCTTGAATCGGCTCAGGGTCTTTCGTATCTTATCGGTACGGGTTACGGACGAAATAAAGTTCCCTTTGCGGATGAAAACATTTCCGAAATCAGTTGCCACGCAATGGGTGTTCACGTAACAAACCCCGAGGTTAAGGCAATTATAGATATCGGCGGACAGGACGTTAAAGGTATTTCAATTGACACCGACGGTACAGTTAAAAACTTCGCAATGAACGACAAATGTGCCGCAGGTACAGGTAGATTTTATGAAGCAATGGCAAACGCTTTTGAAATGAGCCTTCCCGAATTCTCAAAACTTTCTCTTAATGCTAAAAATACTATCCCCATTACTGCACAGTGTACCGTTTTTGCAGAAAGTGAAGTTATATCATTGGTGGGTGAGGGTAAACCCATGGATGAAATTGCCGCGGGTATCCAACTTGCAGTTGCAAAGAGATGCTTTGTTATGGCTAAAAAAGCGGGTGCTACGGACAGTATAACCCTTACGGGCGGTTGTGCTAAAAACGAGGGACTTAAAAAAGCCATTGAAAAGGTTTTGAAAATTAAGGTTGTTGAACTTTCAACTGACCCCCAGCTTATGGGTGCTTTAGGTGCGGCAGAATATGCCCGTCAAAAGGGTCTTGCTAAGGAGATGAACTAAGATGTTATATATTTTCTTAATCGTTTTAGCAGTTTTAATGAGCTTTTTTGCAGTTACTTTCATTATCTATTGGTTTAACCTTGATATGAAACTCGTTCGTTTCATTTACGATAAACTCCAGAAACACTATGATAATATGAAAAGGGATAAAAAACTGTAATGAACTTTTTCGATTCGTTGATTTCAGAATCTTTGGGGTTAATTAAATCACTTCCTCAACAAAGCTTCACCTATGATGAAAATAATCTTTGGAATGACGTAGGTTATAATGAGGTTATTTTACAAAGGGATACTGCCGTTGAGTTTGAGGGAGTGGGTTTTAATCTTATTACCAACGAGCCCACGGATGAAGAAATTATTGTTGTAGGTAAAGACATACCCGATAGTAACGGCAACAGCAGATTTGCGAGAATTTGTATTATCGAGTTAGAGGATACGGAGGATACGCAAAAAACATATAACCTTATACGAAAAGTGGAATATACAAAGTACCACGTCTTTCCCGAAGGATATATGATAAGAACTGCGTCACGCTCCCACAAGGAGGCGGTGCGTGTTTCAAAGAGTGCAGTTAAAAACGGTATAGACTTTAAAAAAATCGGCAATTTACTTATTAAAAAATATAAGGAAAATAAAGCGGTTAAAGGGGTAAAGGTTATCTTTATTACTGAGCCAACCGTTGATTTTAAAAGTTTCGAGGAAATTGCACATAAAAACAACGATATTACCGAAACCCTTAATCATATAATGAATAGTGTGAACTTTGATTGCGATACCTGTAAACTAAAACCCATATGTGATGAGGTTGAGGGTATGAAGGAGCTTCATTTCAGTACCTCATCAAAGAAGGAGAGCAATTAAATGGACCGAGAAAAAATAATTTCTTTTTTTGATGGGTGTGCTAAGAATTGGGATGCGGAAACTATCCGTAATGAAAGAGTTATAAATACTATTTTAGATAACTCTCAAGTGAAAGAAAATACTCGTGTTCTTGACGTAGCTTGTGGAACAGGGGTTTTATTTCCCGATTATATAAATCGGGGTGCAGTTGTTACGGGTGTGGATATTTCCCCCGAAATGGTGAAAATCGCAAAAAAGAATTTTCCCGAAATTGAAGTTATATGCGAAGACGTAGAAAACCTCAACTTCACGGAGAAATTCGAAGTGGTAATGGTCTACAACGCGTTTCCTCATTTTCCCCATCCCCAAAGAGTAATTGAAAAATTATCAACTTTTCTGCGTAAGGGTGGCAGGTTATCGGTTGCCCACGGAATGAGCCGGGAGGATTTATTAAAGCTTCATAACGAAAGGGCAAGTGAGGTTTCTCTTGAGCTTTCCGAAGCAAATGAACTTGCAAAAATCTTCGAATCATTTTTCCATATTGACACAATAATCTCGGATAGTGAAATGTATCAGGTATCGGGAATAAAGAAGTAGATTTGTATAAAATTAACAAATATTTATTTTGTCGATAAATGAAAAGTATTGACTTTTTTTGTGATAAGTGCTACGATAGATTTACCATAAAACAAAGGAGGTTATACAATGGATAACAGAGTTTTATTCGGAGTTTTAACAATTCTCTTTAACAATATTGGTGTTCCTTGCTTTATTCTTGGTAAGGTAAAAGCCGGTATTTTGAGAATCGTATTAAATTTCGTTACTTGCGGTATCATCGGTATCATCAACTTTATTAAAGGTATCATGCTTGGTATTAAGATTATAAAGATGACGGACGAAGAGTATGCTGCACAGAAGGATACATTATTAGACGGTATCCCGAAAGAATAATAAAAATCTCCCCTAACGTTGTTAGGGGTCTTTTTTTAATAAAATATGTTAGTAATTTGCAGGTGATTTTATGCTCAGAAAAATTAATCTTATGCTCGTTGCAGTTTTAATTTTTTGTATGTGCGGCTGTGGTAATAGCGAAAACAAAACCACATTCAAACAGGTGGTTTCGGGACAAAACTTTACTTTTGATTCAAGGAACACCCTGCTTACTATAAACTATGGTAATAGAGAATATAATTTCAACAATAAATATAAACCATACGTAAAAGATTTTTCTGAGTTTTTAAATGAGTTTGAAATAAAATCTGTAAATGAACCACAAATAACAGATGAATATATTTATGTCAGTTTTTTAACATCTGATTGGGAACGTATAAGGATAAATTTTTACACAAACGATGTTATGGCGCTATATGTAGGCGATTATTTTGATAAAGAGTTTTTCATCGGTGAGGATATTTTTGAAAAAATTAAAGAGTATCTTGAGCCGATACTTTCGGAAACGGATTTGTATTATAAAAAAGGTACTACTCCGGTTACTCAACGGTATGAATATGCGGTGTACGATAGGGAGCGAAACGTATTAGTTTGTGAGATTAGTTCACGTACTCCTCACATAACAAGAGAAAGCGAAGATATAATTTGTCTCTGGATTCAGGGTGGTACAGGAATTTATTCTCGTTGGAGTGTGTATTATAACCACAGAACCGGTGAAATTTCACCAACGTACAACGGTCAAACCGATAGTTATGGTACGCTTACCTGTAACACGGGCCCGGGTGTTGTTGAGGTTTCCGACATTTTCAGCGGTGAGGTTGTTTATACAATAGATAATTTCGACGAACCGATTGGGGATTTTGTTGAAAATATTTCCTCAGCATATTTTTCTGAGGATGGTTCGCAGATTATAGTAGAATATTTAAATACGGAAGCTGAAAAATGTCAGCAGGTATATAAACTTCCTGCAAGTATAGTAAAAAAATAGTAATAAAAGGTGATTTTTATGTCAGAAAAAGTTATTCTTATACTCGTTGACGGTATGCGTCCCGACGGTATGATGCAGTGCGGTAACCCCTTTGCACAAAAAATGGTTGAAAACAGTACATATTCTTTAAAGGCAAGAACGGTAATGCCCTCCGTTACGCTTCCTTGTCATATGTCCCTTTTCCACAGTGTTGACCCTGAGCGTCACGGCATTTCAACAAACGGTTACGTGCCTCAGGTACGACCCATAAAGGGTATGTTCGACAGATTTGATGATTACGATAAAAAATGTGCTTTCTTCTACACTTGGGAAGAACTCCGTGATTTATGCAGGTTTGATACTCTTGACGTTTCCCTTTGTATTAACCAGCATAAACAGTCCGATACGGATATTAAAATCACCGATGCTGCAATTAAATATATAAACGAATCAAATCCCGATTTCCTTTTCCTTTATTTAGGCGAAACTGACGAGGTTGGCGGTCACGACTGCGGTTGGATGAGTGAGCAGTATATGAAGAGCGTAAGCAAGGCTCTTTCCTGTGTTGAAAAATTACAGAATAGTATTTCAGAGGATTATACAATAATTCTTCTTGCAGACCACGGCGGTCACGACAGAAGTCACGGCTCGGATATGCCCGAGGATATGACCATTCCGATTCTTTTCTGCGGTAAACCTTTTGAAAAGGGCAAGGAGATTGAGGGCGACGTGTCCATTAAGGACGTTGCCGTAACAATTGCAAAGCTCCTCGAAGTTCCCCCTGCAAAGGAATGGGAAGGTAAGGCGCTTATATAAATGCAAAATTAAGGGGATAACGCCGAATTATAATGCGTAATTCGTAATGCATAATTCGTAATTAAAGGGGCACTAAGTGCCGATTATAGATAAAGTAAAAGCGAGTCCTCGCCCTCCTGCGTAAGGAGGAGGGGGGACCACCGTCAGGTGGTGGGAGGTCCTATCATCCCTGTTTGCTTTAGCAAATAGGGAGGGGGACCAAAAGCTCCGCTTTTGGTGGTGGGTAGTTCTCTTTCGGTTAATCTTCGGTCGGATAGAACATATAGACAGTCGATATATTTTGCGTTGCAAAACAACAAATTCTGATAAGGTGATATTATGAAAATTTCTACAACTACGGGCAGATTTCATCGCAAATTCGGTTTTCACAAGGCTATTGATTTCTTAGTTGATGCGGGGTATGATGCCCTCGATTTTTCACAGTTTGATAAAGAGGTTTATACTGCGGAGTACGGCAAGGAATATTATACTGAAATAAGAAAATATGCTGAGGATAAGGGTGTTTTCTTTAATCAGTCCCACGCACCGTATGGTTCATCCTTTGAGGATGAAGAAAAAACCGCCAAAAGGTTTGATGAAATCGTAACGGCAATAAAAAGAGCATCATATTTGGGTGTTAAAAATATTATTGTTCATCCCTGTCAGCATCTTAAATATGACGTAGAGGGTAATCCCGAGAAGCTTTTTGAATATAATATGGAGTTTTATAAAAAACTCATTCCCTATTGCGAGGAGTATAATATAAAAGTTGCTCTTGAAAATATGTGGCAGCATACGGGTATGATTAATCATTCAACCTGTTCAAGACCCGAAGAATTTGTAAGATATATTGACGAGCTTAATAACGATAGCTTCGTTGCCTGTCTTGATATTGGTCACGCTGCATTAGTCAGGGAAGATATTGGTAACTTCATAAAAGCGTTAGGTAATAAAAGGCTCCAATGCTTACACGTCCACGATGTTGACGGTACAAATGATTCTCATACATTGCCGTATTTTGGTTCAATAAATTGGGAAAAGGTTATGAAAGCCCTTGGGGAAATTGATTATAAGGGCGACCTTACTTTTGAAGCTGATTGCTTTATGGATGATAAGCCTGATATTTTATTGCCTGATTGTGCAAATTTAATGGCAAAAACGGGTAAATATCTGGTTTCACAATTCGAAAATTATAAAAAATAATAATTTGACAAATAAAGTAAAAATATTATAATAAAATAGAAAATAGGACAAGAAAGGTCGTTGTTCAAATGCAAGAAAAAATCAAGAAAATCATTGAACTTATTAAAGAAAAAGATATTAAAATGGTGGACTTTAAGATGGTTGACATCAACGGTCAGTACCGTCACGTTACAATTCCCGCAGAGAATTTTTCTGAGGATACTATGAAGAGCGGTATTGGTTTTGATGCTTCAAACTACGGTTATGCCGTTGTTGAGAAAAGCGACATGGTCTTTATTCCTGACCCTGACACAGCCATTGTTGACCCCTTCTGTGATATTCCCACATTGTCTATGACGGGTAATGCTATGATTATTGATTCACCTGCCAACAGACCCCTTGCTCAATACCCCAGAAATATTGTTCTTGCTGCAGAGCAGTATATGAAGGATAGCGGTATTGCAGATACAATGCTCATTCTTCCCGAATTTGAATTTTATCTTTTCGACCAGGTGGGTTGGAATGTTTCACCCGACAATATCAGTGCGGATGTTGATGCACAGCAGTCATACTGGAATAGCTCTGTTGCAGGTAACGGTGTTATTGTTCCTAAACAGAAAAATTACCATATAGCAAAGCCTTTTGACGTTACATACGAATGCCGTAGCGAAATGTGTTTACATATGGCGGATGCAGGTATAGAAATCAACTATCATCATCCCGAGGTTGCCGCATCAGGTCAGTTTGAGATTGAGCCTCAACTCGGTCAGATGTCAAAGATGGCAGATAACACAATGTGGATTAAATACATTATCCGCAACACTGCCCTTAAATACGGCAAAACGGCTACATTTATGCCCAAGCCCATTTATGGTGAAGCAGGTAGCGGTATGCACGTTCATATGCTTCTTCTTAAAGATGGTGAGCCCGTATTCTCCGATGATAACGGCTACTCAAATCTCAGCGAAACTGCACATTACTTTATAGGCGGTCTTTTGAAGCATATTTCTTCACTTTGTGCTATTACAAACCCAAGCACAAACTCCTTTAAACGTCTTATTCCCGGTTTCGAAGCACCCGTAACCGTTGGCTACGCAACATCAAACAGAAGTGCGGTTATCCGTATTCCTGCTTATGCAAAGGCTCCCGAGAAACGTCGTTTCGAGCTTCGTAACCCCGACGCAACCTGTAACCCCTATTTCTGCTACGCAGCAATTCTTATGGCAGGTCTTGACGGTATTAAGAATAAAATCGACCCCCATGCAAACGGTTGGGGACCCTATGACTTTAACCTTTTCAATCTTCCCGATGAGGAAAAAGCAAAGCTTAAAGGTCTTCCCACTTCACTTGAGGCAGCTCTCGATGCTCTTGAGGCAGACCACGATTACCTTACCGCAGGTGGCGTATTCCCCGAAGAACTTATTAAGAACTTCATTAAAACAAAACGTGCCGAGTGCAGCGAAATCTCAAAGGTACCTCATCCCGTTGAGTTTGAAAAATACTATAATCTTTAATGTTTGCTAAACGTATAAAAGAGGGAATGAAAAACAGATTGCCGGGTGGAGAGGTCAGTGTTGCTTTAAAAAACAGTATCACTCTTTATAAGGCAAAACCATCAAGTAAGTTTTACAAAAAACAGCTTAGGCTTAACTTAAGAGCATTTTTTGTTTTGGGGAGAGTCTATGCTCCGTTGAATTATGTGGAAGTCAAAAATGTTTGCGTTCCTCCGAGTCTCTACCATATAACTTCGCAAAAAAATCTTGAAAGCATCTGTAAGCACGGACTTTTAAATAAAAAAACAGAAATGGTATTTTTAACTGATTGCGATAAATATGCGGAGGGGATAAGCAGGGGCTTAAAAGACCCTTGTGTGATAGTTGTCGATTCGGAAAAAATGTTGGCTGATGGTTATGTGTTTTATGAAAATGCATCTCATAATCCACCGATTTTCTGGGTTACGGAATCTGTTTTACCTCAATATATTCATTGTTGATTTATTTATAACAATTCATCTTGACTGAAAGGAGGCGAATGGAGTGGCTTTATACAATGATAAGACAAGCGAAAGACTGGCAGGTATAGGTAATGTCCAATTTTCGGAATGGCGAAAAGCAAACCGTTACTACGGTAAAAAGTTTTCTGTTTTAGGCGACTCCATAAGCACCTTTTCAGGGTTTAATCCACCGGGTTATAAAATATTTTACCAGGGTGAGAATTGTGAAAAAGCGGGTATAACCGAAAAAAACCGTACTTGGTGGCAAAGAGTCATAAACTATTTCGGTGGAGAGCTTCTTGTAAATAATTCATATGCATACAGTCGGGTAACACAGCTTCCCGAGGTTTCAGATTTATTCCCGTCGGGCTGTTCAACGGAAAGAACATCGGCTTTACACTCAGGTAAAGCTTTACCTGATGTAATACTTGTGTGTATGGGTACAAGTGATTGGTTGGGCTCAGTTCCGGTTTCGGGTAGTGTGGAAAGCTATTATAATGAAGAAATCGGTAAGAATATGTATGGGTATGTTGAGGATGAATCAACATTTTCCTATGCGTACGATGCTATGTTGAACAAAATTAAAAGCAGATATCCAAAAGCAGAAATTTGGTGTTGCACCTTATTTGCAACCTGTATGTCCCAGAACCCAAAGTTCGATTTTTTCAAACAGTATAAGGATAATGACATTGAAAAATATAATTGTGCAATCAGGGAATGTGTTGCTAAAAACGGATGTAGGCTAATAGATTTCAACAAATTTAAAATTCTTATTGATACCTTTGACGGTATTAATTTAAACGTAAGCGGGATGAAAAGTCTTGCTGTGCTTGCAGTCAGAGAAATTGCCGATGAAAGAGGCAACAAATATCTGGATTGTAAAAATAACGCTCATGAGTTTTCTGTTGTGGGAAAAAATCAAACCGAAAATCAATTGTGTTGTCATAAATGTGGCAGATTCAAGATTGAAACGAGGTCCGGAGTGTTTGAAACTCCGGTTGAAGCTCACAATACGGAAAGACTCTTTTCAAATATCCTTGTACTCACTTCAGAAAAAAACGACAAGTCGGTTTTTAAGAAGGGTAAGGTTACGGTAGGTCGTACGAGCGATAACGATATTGTTATCAACAGTCCCAAGATTTCAAGAAGCCACGCAATCTTTTATTATGATGACTACACTTGGTACATAAAAGATTTGTCTACAAACGGTATTTGGATTAATTCGAAAAAAATTGAAAAAAATGAAGTGCACAAGCTTTGTGCTAATGATGTAATAGACTTCGCCCATATTGAAAAATTGGTATTCTATAAAGACGAGCAACAGAAAAAATGCGAAAAGCGAAAAAGTCTGAACGAAAAAAATATAGTAGGCACCATAATAGACAATTCATATCGGGTTTTGCGTATGTTGGGCAAGGGTGGAACATTCAGGGTGTATCTTGTTGAGGATGTGTCTAACGGTGGTCTTTTTGCTGCAAAAATGTGTTTTAAAAACAGCGAAAAATACAGCCCGATAGTAAGGGATATGGTTTTTAAAGAAACCTCAGCGGTTAAAGAGCTTGAGCATCCTATGATTCCGCGGATTTACGAAATTGTAGAAACTAAGGATTATCTTTGCATTATTGAGGATTACATTACGGGCGAAACTCTGGAAGCGATTGTTAACAGAGAATCTGCGCAACCTCCGGAAGCTGTAATCGAATGGGGCTTGCAATTATGCGATGTTTTGGGTTATCTTCACGGTCTTAACCCTCCAAGAATATTCAGAGACCTTAAGCCGGCCAATGTTATGCTCAGAGAAAACGGACAAATCACTTTGATTGATTTCGGTATTATGCGTTGCTATGATCCCCTTAAAAAGAGTGATACTGCTTGTTTCGGTACAAAGGGTTACGCCGCGCCGGAGCAATTCGGAAGACGCCAATCGGATGCCAGAACCGATATTTACGCTTTAGGTATGACTTTACACCACCTTTTAACCGGTGTCGGACCGAACAGTAAAAAATATGAATACAGACCCATAAGACAGATAAATCCGTTATTATCCGTTGAGCTTGAAAAAATAATCGACAAATGCGTTGCCATAAGCCCTTCTGCCAGATACGGCAGCTGTGAGGCATTGGCAGAAGAGCTGAAAAACAGTATATAAATCAATAAAGCTATCCTCTCATAGAACACTGTTCTGTGGGAGGATACGGTTTTTTAAACAAATAAAAATGATAAGTTTTATACATATTATATATAAATAAAATATGAGCGTGAGAATTGGGGATTATAGATTGACAAAATTTTCTAAAAAGAATATAATTACACCGATTATAATTAGGATAGGTGTATTATAATTTAGCATAAAAAACTTGAGCTTAGGAGGTTTTTATGGAGATTAAAGTATTAAATAACGGTAATGCAAAGGTGATTAATATAGGCTTTACTTCTGCTGACGGATTTGTTAAGGGTGAAGCATTGTATGTATCAAAAACACCTATAAAGGGTATCCTGGGTTCTTCTGTTCAGGATGATCAGGTGCAGTTTGTTTGTATGAATGGAGTTCCGTTGGGTGAAAGACTTAAACAGCCTATGTCCAAGGTGCAGTATTTCCTTATTATGCAACAGCTTGCGGCAATTGCCCGTGATATAAAATCGCTTAATCTTTCTATTGATAAATTGTTGCTTGATTTCAGATATGTTTTTATAAACGAAACATCGTGGGAGGTTCAGTTAGCTTATACACCATGTGCTGCTAAAGCTAATGCCAATAATTTGATAAGCTTTATGTCCGCGATTTCCGCAATGACAAAGCCTTTTCGCGAAGCAGATATGGAATACGCGCAACGCTTTTTGGCTTTTCTTAAGTCTGTGGATGGGTTTGATTACACCCGTATTGAGAGTTACATCTTAAATGAGGATGCTAAAGTTGTTGATGCGGTAAATAAATCCCACCCTTCACGAAATGTTGTAATCAATAATCAGAATGAAAGTGTGGAACAAGTCGGTAAAACGGCACCTTCCGTAAAACCCGAACCGATTGCGAAAGCGGTCAACTTAAGTCAGGTTCCTGAAATTAATATTGCCGATATGCTGGATGATAACTCCGTAGGGGAAGAACAACCGACTAAGGTTCAGAACCCCGTGGCACAGTCAATGCCCATATCGGAGCGCGATGAGGCAGAGGACAACACTGCCCTGCTAATAGAAGATGCTGAGCAAGCTCAGGGAAGCTCTGTGGCTCAATCGGTTGAGTTTAATGCTGAATTGGACGATACTTCATTATTGATAGAAGAAGATGCTTCTGACATCGAAAAAGTAGCAGAAAAATCGGATGACGGATTTGTTTTCAAACCCGAAGTCGCACCTGTAGTGCAACCTGCACCGCAACCGGTGGTTAAGCCTGCACCACAACCACAGCCCGCGGTTAAACCCAAGGTGCAGCCGACACCTGCACCGCAACCACAGCCTGTGGCTAAACCTATGGCACAGCCTGTTCCGGCTTCTGCAGCTGCAGTAAAACCGGCATATGAGCTGTCTTCTGATGAAGTAATGAAGATATCAAAGGGTGCACCTGCACCGCAACCGATGGTTAAGCCCGTGCCTCAGCCCGTGGCACAGCCGGCACCTGCACCGCAACCGATGGTTAAGCCTGCACCTCAGCCCGTGGCACAGCCGGCACCTGCACCGCAACCGGTGGTTAAGCCTGCACCTCAGCCCGTGGCACAGCCGGCACCTGCACCGCAACCGGTGGTTAAGCCCGTACCTCAGCCCGTGGCACAGCCGGCACCTGCACCGCAACCGGTGGTTAAGCCCGCGCCTCAGCCTGTGGCACAGCCGGCACCTGCACCGCAACCGATGGTTAAGCCTGCACCTCAGCCCGTGGCACAGCCGACACCGGCGCCTCAGTCAGTCATGATGTCAGGTGGATTTGATGAGGATAAAACGGGCCTTCTTACAGATGAGCCTTTTGCACCTATGGACACATATAGTAATGGTTCTGCGCCTGAAAAGGAATATATTAAATATCCTACTCTTAAGCGTATTTTCAACGGTGATGTTGTAAAAATATCAAAGCCTGTTTTCAGAATTGGTAAGGAACGTAGTTATGTTGACTATTTTGTAAGCAACAGCAATGTTATCAGCAGAAGTCATGCGGACATAATTATACGTGATAACAGGTATTTCATTACAGACCTTAACTCGAAAAATAAGACTTATATTAACGGCAGAATGATAATGCCCAATTGTGAAATAGAAATATTTGACGGCGATACCATTACGCTTGCTAATGAAGACTTTTTGTTTAAAGTATAAACAGGGAGGTAAAAGATGCATTATATAGCTACTGCAGATACCGATGTAGGTATTGTGAAAAAAACAAATCAAGACAGTCTCTTAATAAAACAGGCTGTTTATGATAAAGACAATAAGCAGGTGCTCCTTGCCGTTGTATGTGACGGTATGGGTGGACTTGCCAAGGGTGAACTTGCCAGTGCGACGGTCATAAGGGAATTTTCAAGGTGGTTTGATGAAGAACTTCCCTATGAGCTTCAGCACCTTAATTTAGAGGTTGTTGCCGGTAAGTGGACTCATATGCTCAAACAGCTTAATGCTAAAATATCTCAGTTTGGTCTTAATCTGGGTGTGAATCTGGGTACAACATTTACGGGTATGCTTTTTGCAGAGGGTAAATATCTTATTGTGCACGTTGGTGATACCAGAGCGTATTACATAAATAAGGGCTTGAAACAGCTGACAATAGACCAGAGCTTTGTAGAAAGAGAAGTAAGGCGTGGTAATATGACTCCGGAGCAAGCGAGAGTTGACAGCCGTCGTAACCTTCTTCTTCAGTGTGTAGGTGCTTCACGTGATGTTGAACCCGAGGTTATTATAAGCGAAGCACAGAACGGCGTGTACCTTCTTTGTTCGGATGGATTCAGACATCAGGTTTCACCCCAGGAAATAGCCCAGTATTTTGATGCAAGCGTGCTTCCCCATAAACAATCTATGCACAGCAATGCAAAACACGTGATTGAGTTGGTAAAATCTCGTGGTGAGAGGGACAACATCTCGGTTTTGCTTATAAAAACAATGTCGTGAGGTGAGGGGTAAATGACAGAGATAGGAACAATAATTGACGGTAAGTACGAGATACTTAAGGAAATTGGTCGAGGCGGTATGTCTACGGTATATCTTGCCATGGACAGCCATCTCAATAAACAGTGGGCAGTTAAGGAAATCAGAAAAAAGGGTACAGGCGCAAATGATGAAATTGTTGTAAACAGCTTACTTGCTGAAGCAAACCTTATGAAGCGTCTTGATCACCCTGCTTTACCGCGAATAGTTGATATTATTGACAACGGAATTACAATTTACGTTGTAATGGACTATATTGAAGGCGAATCTCTTGACAAAATTTTAAAAGAGTACGGCGTTCAGGATGAAGAAAAGGTTATTGAATGGGCAAAGCAGATTTGTGATGCCTTATCATACCTTCATTCACAGAAGCCGAGACCTATCGTTTACCGCGATATGAAGCCCGCAAACATTATGCTTAAGCCCGAGGGTAATATTAAGATTATTGACTTCGGTATTGCCCGTGAGTATAAAGAGCAAAATCTTGCAGATACAAAGGTTCTCGGTACAAGAGGTTTCGCACCTCCCGAAGCATATAACGGACAGACAACACCCAGATCCGATATTTACTCCCTGGGTATGACAATGCACAACCTTCTTACGGGCGTTGACCCCAGAATGGGTGACGGATATGTGCCCGTAAGACAGATTAATCCAAACCTTTCGGAGGGTATTGAGCTCATTATTGATAAGTGCGTTCAGCCTGCGGAAGAAAACAGGTATCAGAGCTGTGCAGACCTTATATATGACCTTGAACACCCCGACCTTATTACATCGGGATACAAAAAAATACAGAAAAGAAAGGTTATAGGAACGGTTATCCCCTTTGTTCTCAGTATAATAATGGCATTTTCTGGTATTGGTACGGCATTGGGTGCAAAAGCGATTAATGAAAATACGTATGATGCGTATGTAAATCATACAGATGACATAGCATTTTATAAAAAAGCCGTTACTTTATATCCCGAAAGAGCAGCTGCATATGTGAAATTGGTTGAATATTATGAGGATAAGGTTTTGGAGGGCAAGGGCTTCACCTCTTCGGATCTTGCAGATTTTGAGGCAATTTATCACGGTGGCTCAAAAGATGAAAAGGGTAATATTCTGAAAAACAATAGTGCCGAGCTTCTTAAGGCTGATCCGAAAACCTATGCAGATATTAATTTCCGTATGGCAACACTTTGTTATTTCTATTATACTTCTGTGAATTCAGAGGGAGAAATAAACGACGGGACAATTGAAAAATGTGATAAAGCCATAGTATATCTGGACAGAAATACCGCTATTGAAAATTACGTGCCTTCTGATTACGAAAAAAGCTTCAAGGAAATATGCGTATTCCAAAAACGATATATCCCCGAGGATACAAGATATGATCTTACGACAGAAGAATGTAAAAAATTGTTTGTCGGTGTAAATAAAACACTTGATGTTATAGACGATAATGAAACAATAGGTAATTATGATAAATTGTGTTATTATTACGCTGTTTTCTGTTTGTTGGATAGCTGTAAGTCAAAGTTCAGCGGTGTTGAAATTGAAAAAGAGACACTTACAGCCTTGTTAAACAGGGTTTACGAAATGGCTAATGACACCAAAGATGGTGGCTCTAATAAATTCACAAAAGATATGAAACAAAAAATCATCGATAATTATGAAGATTATCTCGCTAAAATAAATCGTGAGTATGATTATAAGGAGGAGAAGTAATTTATGGCAGAAGTATTATCAGTAATTTCAATAATCTCCTTCGTTATTGCGGGAATCGCGTTTCTTATTGCAGCAATCCTTTTTGTTAAATTTAAAATCCCGAGTGTTATTGGTGATTTGTCCGGTAGAACAGCTCGTAAATCCATTGCTCAGATGCGTGAGTTCAATGAGAAGTCCGGCAAAAAGTCACACGGCTCAAGTCCCGTTAACCAGAACAGAGGTAAGGTTACGGCTACAATAGAACAACCCAAAGCTGCTCCGAAGCCCTCTAATACAAAAGAGCAAAGGGCAGCAAGAAAAGCTTCAAGGAAAGCCCAGACCGGTGTTCTTGGAGAAAACAGTCCTCAAAAGATTAATTCACAGGAAACAGCGTTGCTTGAAAGTACTGAAAGAAGACCCGCTTTTGAAGATAACGCAACAGCGCCTCTCAATGAAACCGCACCTCTCAATGTTCCCATATTCTCAAGGGAGCCTTCAACAGGTGAGGAAACAGCGGCACTTAACGAAACAGCACCTCTTAATGAAACGGCACCCTTATTTACGCAGGATACCGATATAACCGGAGAGGAAACAACAGCACTTAATGAAACGGCTCTCCTCGGTGGTGAAGAGCCCGTTGAAAAGCCCAGCTTCGTTCCTAAAAAAGAGTTATCGTCACTGGATGATGTAATGTTAATACACACCGCT
The DNA here is from genome assembly GCA_045592665.1 of Acutalibacteraceae bacterium. GTDB lineage: Bacteria > Bacillota > Clostridia > Oscillospirales > Acutalibacteraceae > DTU089. Next base: position 33,981 of record JAZNVE010000148.1, on the reverse strand, counting down.
GAGGTGATTGAATGAAGAAGGTCAAAAAACAAACAATACGTCTTATGATGGGGTTGTATATGTTTTTTACGTTTCTTTTAGGAGCAACCTTTCCTGCGATGCCCTTTTCGGCACAAGCGCAGACTAACACACCCGTTGTAGTTGTGGGCACTGTATTCTGGGTAGGCTTCCTGTTCAGCTTGTTATTTTTGGTGCTTACTTTGGTTAAATACAAAAAATGGCACAAGCAGGAGCACGGGGATGAGATACCGGTAAAAAGAATTCCCGGGGTTCTCAGATTTTTCAGAAGTATACGTGCCTCTGTTGCGGATGGAGTTTTTTTAGCAAGCACAATTTCATTTATTGTACTTATGTTCACGAGGTACAGTAATTCTTATGTGGTTTATATTTTGTTATTTTTAATGATTGTTTCTTTTAGTTTACACAGTATATTAAACGGAAACATTTATAATCAAATAAAAAAGAAAAATAAAAGGGGAGAAAATTTATGAGTAAGATGAGTAATGCTACAAAAAGAATCTTAGCAGTAGCACTTACGATGTTACTTGTGTTCGGTATGGTTCCCGTTTCCGCTGTCCCTGTGTCAGCGGCAACCACGGAATATCCCGAAGCTGTTACCGTAACCGTAAAAGACGGCGAAGGTAACCCTGTAAGCGGTGCAGAGGTATCGTATACAATTACCGATAGTGCAGATGTAGAGATAAAAAATGATAAGGTCACTACAAATGCAAACGGCTCTGCCGAGGTTCTTGCTAAGGCAGATTATAAGGATGGCTTGAAAATCAGCGGTTCCGTTACAAAGGACGGTTACGAGAGCAAAAGCATCGAAAAAAATATTACAAGTGATAACGAAGATATAGAGGTTACTATATCTGCTAAGGTTATCACCGGTATTACTGTTGTTGCTCTTAATACACAGTGCAAGCCCGACAAAGAAACAGGAAAAGCCAAGAAATTTGATGCAGTCAGCGTACAGGGCACAGCTGAAGGTGACACAGTTCTTTATCAGCTTGACGGTGGCGAAGCAACCGATAAAGTTCCTCAGATTTCAATACCCGGTAAGTACAAAGTAAAGGTTACCGTAAAAAGAAACGGTTACGTTGATTTTGTTAAAGATACGGAAGCAAAAATAACAGACTTGTATTTTACTGAAAAAGGAAAAGAAAGCGTATTTAACGGTGAGCCTCAGGAGCTTCTTAAGGGCACTAATTGCGAAGGTCTTACAAAATACTACGGTTATAGCTTTGAGTTCTATGTAGGTGATGAAAAAACAACAACAATCCCCAAAAGAACCAATGTAGGTGAATATGCGGTAAGGGTTGTAGGTGAATCTTCATTTGAAGGCTTGTCACGCATAGATAAGGTTTTCAATACAAAAATCACCCCTGCAGAGTTAAATGACGGTGTTGTAAGCATTACTCCTTACAGCGGAGCATATGATGCAGCTTCACATCCTGCAGTACAGGTTGAAGCACTGCAGGGTAAGAAGCTTGAAAGTGTTTCTTACAGCCAGGACGGAACAAACTGGAGTGCGGAAGTACCCCAGATAAAGAATGCTGGCAGTTATCCGGTTTACGTTAAGGTTAAGCTTGATGACGATAACTATAAGGAAACCGAAAAAACAGTTACAGCTATGATTTCCACAGCTGACAGAAAACTTGAATTCAACAAATTTGTTGCAGGCTCAAGCTCTGTAAGTATGACTCCTGCAGTTTCGATTACCGACGGTAAGGTTCAGGTTAAGTTCGTTACTGATTTCGGTGCAACAGCAGAGAATAAAACAAAGGACGAAAAAATTGTTTATAGTGTTGACAGCAGTGATGCAACAATAGACGATGCAGGAACCTTCAGAACAAGTGTTCCCGGTACATACAAGGTAAAGGCATCTATCGCTGCAACAGCAGATTACCATGAAGCTGAAATCGAATATACCATTACTGTAAAAGCAAAGACAACAAAGGATTACGATGTTTCCTTCGTTGAATTTGAGAACACCGATAAGGTGGTATATGTTCTTAACAAGGACAATAACCTTATTTCAAACCGTCAGTCAAAAATTACCGTTGCAGATGACGATTCCAATGTTACATACAGCATAAAAGGAATCAGAGAAAACGGAAAAGAGTATGAAGTCGGCGGAGTTTATTGTGATTCTGTTACAGGCGAAATTAAAGTAAGCGATTACAACGCTCTTGTAGTAGCGCTTAATCGTTCCGAAACAAACGGTGTTATTAATGCAGTGGTAACTGCAAAAAAATCCGATGGTAAATTAAGCGGTAAGGATTCCGCAACCTATGAAATTCAGTTGCGTTTTGCTGATACACCCGAAGCTCCTGTCAGCTTATCGTTCCCCATTACCAAATACGGATGGATTAATGACGAAATTATTGTTACACCGAAAACGGGATATACCGTTGCAAAGGGTGTAAAATACGGCAATGACAGCAATCCTGACCCGCTGTACAGAGCTACAACAATAATCAAGGATGGCAACAATATTGCAACAGCCTTCAAAAATACCGTCAAATTCGGTGATGAAGGAATCACTAAGAGAACAGTCTATCTTTGTGACAATGCAGGATATATCTGCGGTCCCGTTGACCTTAAAATCAACCTTAATGGTGCTGAGCAGGATTTGAAGGTGGACAGAACTGTTCCTACTGCACTTGAAATTGATTATTCAACCGAAATCGACAGCGTTGGTGATGCAATAAAAACATTGTTCTACAGAGATACTGTTACGGTTACCTTTAAAGCAACTGATACATTATCGGGAATTGATCGCTTTGTTTGTGAATATGACGAAAAAGAAATTCCTGTAGAAAACTTCCAGAGCCTTGATGACGGCAAGAGCGCAACAGCAACTGCCGAAATCACTGTGAAAAAAGGTGACGCAGTTGACGGAAATGTTTCTTTGACGGTTTATGACCGCGCCGGTAACGTATCAAAGAAAAAGGGTAACGATACCGTTATTATTGACTACATTTCACCTAAACTGGCTGTTGAATACCTGAATCCCGTGAAAGTTGTTCCTGATGATGAGACAACACCTAAGACATACTACTTCAACGAAACAACTCCCCTTGTTTATAAGGTGAAGGTTAAAGAAACAAACGGTTTTGAAGAAAACGGCAGCATCAAAGTATTTAAAGATGGTGCAGAGTTTGCTAAAGCAACCGTTAAATATGAAAGACTTGACGATGACGATGACGATGACGGTTACGACATTTACACTGTAACAGTTCCCTCAACTGAAGAGAATCAGGGCGTTTATACAGTTGAAGCATATTATGTTGATAAATCAACAAACCAGATGGAAGGTAACGGTGTTGAAACCGTAAAAATCATTGAAGACGGTGTAGAAAAAGAAGTTGCTAAATTCGTTTCTGACGAAATGGTTATCGACGTAACAGACCCCGTTATATCTTTTGAATACAATGAAAACAAAAAACATGACGGCGAGCCTTGCGATGATTACGCTGTAACCTTGACAGTTACAGAGGTTAACTTTGACCCTGCAAGCTTTGTTGCAACAGTTGAAGCAAAAGATATTAAAGAAAATATTGTGGCTGTTGATAAGTTAAATAACTACATCACAGATATTGAAAATTGGAAATCCGTAGGAAACAATAAATATGAATGCACACTTACTTATGGTGAAAACGGTGTTCTTCCGGATGCCAATTACAAAAACATAAAATTCCAATACACAGATCTTGCTAAGAACAGTGGTGAGAAAAACAGCGAAGAATTCATTATTGATACAACTGCTCCTACAGCACCGGTAATTGAGTACGAAGAATCCTTGTGGCCTGTAATTGCTGAGGTTCTTACATTGGGACTCAGCGATGAAATCGTTTATAAGTATTTCAACGCACCTACAACAATTACGCTTACATCAACAGATGCTACATGGGGTGTTGAAAGCTTCGTGTTGACCTATAACCGTCAAAAGGGCGAAAGCAAGTCCAACGTTGAAAAATTATATATTGACAATATAGAAGCAACCCCGAGTGAAACAGATAATGATGTATTTACCGCTCAGGTTACACTTCCCAAGGAAGAAGCTGACCAGCTTCGCGGAAGTATGACCGCATACGCTATTGATAAGCACGGTATAAAATCTGAATCGGTAACGGATGACGGCACGGTTATAGTAGTTGATGACATTGCTCCCGAAGTAAGCGTTGCCTACAGTAAGGCTCAGCCCAAAGTAACGGAAGACAATAAAGCATACTATAACAATGATATTGTGGGAACAATTACTGTTGAAGAGGCTAACTTCTACGCAGAGGATGTTGTTCTCAGCGTAACAAGAGACGGTGTGGAAATTGAAGCACCCGCTATTGAATGGTCAGGCACTGTGGACGCTGACGGAGATAAGGAAGACGTATATACAGGCACATTCACACTTCCCGCTCTTGCAGATCACTCAACAGACGGTGACTATATTGTAAAGGTTTCTTATACTGACAGATCTACCAAAGAAGCCGAAGCATACGAGTCAGATATTCTTGTAATTGATACAACGGCTCCCGTTATTAACGTAGCTTATTCAAATACTACTCCTGAAAATAAGCTTCCCGATCCGTATATTGAAGGCGCAGAAAGAGAATATTTCCGGGGTCAGCAGGTTGCTACAATAACAATTACAGAGCACAACTTCTTCAAAGATGAGGTTGATCTTTCGTCTATTCTTGAACAGGATGTTTCAGGTAATCCTGTAGCGCAGACCCGCATAGAATCCGATTGGGTTTCTGACGGCGATGTTCATACAATGACAATTACCTATCCCGGTAACGCTAACTACACCTTTGATATTGATTATGCTGACCTTGCGGATAATGCAGCAGCAGATTATACAAAGGATTACTTTACAGTTGATAATACTCTTCCTGTTATTGTTAAGGCAGAGCAGAAGAACGATGTTGCATCAACATTTATTAATAACATAACCTTTGGCTATTTTGGTGAAAAGGCTCAGGTTGAGGTTACGGTTACTGATGACATTTCATTTGCAAACATTGTTGAAGCAACTTATGAACAAGCCGATGGCACAAGCTCAGTAAATAAAACGGATGAAAAGCAGACAGCAAAAGCCGAAAAAATTGAGATTCTCAATGAAGGTAAAACAGCAAAAACTACATTCGTTATGCCCAAGGGTATTCTTGAAAAGGGTAATAATATGAATGGTTCCGTTAAGTTTGTTGCTACAGACAGAGCAGGTAACAAATCGAACGGTAATGTGGACGGTAAGGATATTACCGGTGTTATCGTTGATAATATTACACCTAAGGCAAAAATTGAACTCAGTAAGCCTTACACAACGGAAAACAAGATTTCTTACTATGACGGTAAAATTACCGGTACAATCACAGTAACTGAAGCAAACTTTGATAATCCCGAGGAATTTAAGCTTTCATATTCTAAGGATGGAGCAAAGGGCGTGAGAATACCTCTCAAGTGGACACACAAGAGCGTGAACACTCATATTGCAACCTTCACTCTTACACAGGACGGCGATTACATTCTTACCGCTACCTACAAGGATAGATCGAAGAATGAAATGGCAACCTATAAGTCAAATCAGCTTACCATCGATACCAAGATTAACGCTCCTGTTATCACATTCCAGGGCGACTCAAACGGTGGATTAGGCTTTAATGACGAGGTTATCCCCGGTGTTAAATTTGAGGATGATAACTATAAGAGCTATCAGATAACACTTACCAGAACTCGATACGATGAAAAGAATATCGATGTTAAGGATCAGTTTATCGGAAACCGTGTTGCAATTAACGCTAACGGTGGTTCGGGTACATTCAATACATTTGAAAAAATCCGTGATAATGACGGTGTTTACACCTTGACAGTAAAAATGACTGATAAGGTTGACCACAGCAGCACAACATCAAGAACCTTCGTTGTAAACCGTTTCGGTTCAGTTTATGTATACAACGATGCTCTTATTGACCTTATTAATGATCGTTATACTAAGGAAGTAGCAGAAGACCTTGTTATTACAGAGTACAATGCCAATAAGCTTAAAGAGAGCACATTGAAGGTGGATATTACCAGAGATGGCAGACCTGTTGATAAAGCAATTGCTTCAACAGCACCCGCAAAGAACAGCGGTTGGTATGAATATGCTCACACCATTAACAGAGAAAACTTTAATTCAGAGGGTCTTTATAAGATAGCTGTTTCTTCAACAGACGAGGTAAACAACAATTCCGAGAACAAGGAAGACAAAAATACTCTCGATAAGAAGTTTACTGAAATTAAAGATGTTCTGTGGTTCAAGGTTGATAAAACATTACCTTCAATTACAAGCTTTACTATCACCGAGGAAGCAAGCAACAAGAAGGACTATAAAGGAGACTATGACGGAGAATATACCGAAATTAAAGCAGAAAACGCAAATGTAGAATTTACGGTTTATGATGCAATCGGTATTGCAAAGGTAGAGGTCATTGTCGATGGTATCACTGTTGAAGTCTTTGAGGGTAAAGAGTTAGGCGATGATATCAATAACTTTACCGGTAAATTTAAGCTTTCTGAAGAAGATGATAAACAGAAGGTTGTTATCAAGGTTACTGACTTATCCGGTAGAGTACTTGATACAGCTAATATTAAAGAAGCTAAGGATAGCATTCCTGAAAGCTTTACAGGAAGTATGCTTGTATCTTCTAACTTCTTCGTTCGTTTCTGGAACAACCAGCCCGTATTCTGGGGTGTTGTTGGCGGAACAGTCGGTGCAGCGGCACTTATCATAATTCTTATCTTACTTAAAAAACGCAAAAAGAAAGACGAGAAATAAAACTTAATTAACTAAAGCTTTCCGGTGCAGGGTAACCTGCACCGGAGAGTATGGTTTATTTGAACTGAGGGCACTGACAGCGCCTTCACTTGAGATAAACAAAATATATGTAGGGGTATGCTTATGAATTTATTGGTACAAAAAGGCTTGCTGGAGGAAATGGCTTGCGGTTCTAATTTTTCATATGTGTTAAATGATAATAGCTTGTTTTTGACTACCGAATATAAGGTTTTACAAAGTCAGGGCAGCAATAATCTGCTTAAATGTATGAAAATGAAATACAACGGCAAAATTCAGCTGTTTTATATTGTCAAATCCAATAAACCGCTTCTCAGTATGATGTCAAATATCTCGCCCGAAAATTTTATGACTATAGTTTCAAACTTATTCGGTGCAATACTTGCGGTAAAAAATAACGGTTTTTTAAGCTGTGAAAATATCGATATTTCTTTTGAGCATATTTTCGTAGATGCCAATACATACAAGGTTAATCTTGTTTATGTTCCTGTTGAAAAGGGTATGTTTGAGGATTATGCTTCATTTGAAAGTGAACTGAGAACAACGTTGATAAAAACCATTTCGGCTTTCCCGAGCTTTTCTACTCCTAATCTTTTCAAATTGCAATCCGACTTGTCGGACGGAAGAAAATCCTTAGAGGACGTTTACAACGGTATGGCTAACGGTAAAACCGGATATACAGGCAATACTGATTATAAAAAGACCTCCTCGGGCTCGATCAGAAAATCAATACTGGACCAGACGGCAAGACTTGTGGCGATGAATGCCCCCACACACACGGAGTTTGTTATAAATAAGGACAGCTTCCTTATCGGCAGAAATTCATCTGCCGTGGACGGAGTAGTTTCTTTTAACGGTATGGTAAGTAAGGTTCATTGTCGTATAGATAAATATAGAAGCAAATATGCACTTACTGACCTTAAGAGTGCAAACGGTACATATATAAACAAATCAAAATTAGAGCCCAACAAACCATATTATATTAAAAACGGCGATATAATTCGTTTGGCAAACAGTGATTTCCAATTTGTTATTGATTAAAATTGCAGAAGGGATATAAATCGGTATGGCAAAACCCAAGATTATAATTGCTGATTCTGATAAGGATTACGTAATTCCCATACAATATAAATTCATAGAAGAATTTTTCGAAAAGGTAGATATTGAGGTTATAACGAAAGAGGATTATTTTAACCAATATTTTTCCGAGCCCAAAAAGGCGGAAATTCTTATAATATCAGAAGATTTATTTGATAATAGCGTTTTAAGACACGATATAGGTCATATTTTTTTGATGACCGAGCAGTATACAGAAGAATCCACGGCTCAGCTTAATGTAAGTCATATTTATAAATATACAAGCATTAAAGAGATTTTCACCGAAATTATAGGTAAGAGTCAGGGCTCCTTAAGGGTACACGTAAACGAGAAAAAGGAGCCTCAGATAATACTTGTTACTTCTGCCTGTGGCGGAGTGGGCAAAACAACCGTCGCTATGGGTATAAGCTCCTGCCTTACCAAGAACTATAAAAAGGTTTTATACATAAATGCGGACCGACTACAGCACTTTCAGCACCTGTTAGATAACAAAACACCCATAACTGCATTGGATGTGTATTCGAGGTTTACGAACCGTTCAACCCTTGTTTTTTCAGAAATAAAGCATGTTGTAAGAAAAGAGCAGTTCAGTTACATACCACCCTTTAAATCATCGTTGATGTCCTTGGGAATCAGCTATATGGTCTTTTCCGAGCTTGCGGTTGCTGCGAAAAAATCCAAAGAATATGACTATATAGTAGTGGATGCGGACATAGCCTTTGATGATTTTAAAGCAGGATTAATCAATGCAGCGGATAAAGTTATTATTGTTACTAAGCAGGATATGGGCGCGGTTTATGCTACCAATATTATGGCATCAAATATAAACGGTCTCAATTCGGAAAAGTATCTGTTCGTATGCAATGATTTTGACAGAGGTAATGCAAACGCCCTTGTTTCGTCAGAATTATCGATGAAATTTGCAGTAAATGAATATATTGAGCATTTTTCAAATTATCCGAGAATGAAGGCGGACGATTTTTCAAATGAAAAAGGGATACAAAAAACGACATTTTTGATTATATAAATTCAATCAGATTTTTGTGGGGGGAAATATATGGCTAAAGAAACAGCGATTATTATTTTCAATATTTTAAACAGAGGTTTTTCGGTGGATTTAGAGGTGCCCCTTGATATTTCGGGAAATGACCTTACAATTGCTTTGAATCAGGCATATCAGTTAGGTATTGATACAGCGGATGTTAAGAATTGCTATCTTAAAGCGGAAAATCCCATAGCATTACTTCGTGGTAATAAAACGCTTAAGGAATACGGTATTCGTAACGGAAGCGTAATTAACTTTACCGAGTAAGGGGGCATAAAGTAATGAACAGCAGATATAAAATAATCATTTCTAATCAGAATTTATATAAGGAGGTTGAATTAACGCCCGAGTACAATCAGTACAAAATAGGTACGGGTGTTGATTGTGAAGCCCGTTTACACAAAAATCTGTTCTTTGGTCCCATTGAACTGTTATTTACTAAAAACAATGCTCAATGGTCCGTGTTCTGTTCGGATAATTTATATCTTTCCGTAGGCGACGTAAGAAAGCTTATGAATATATCCTTAAGAAACGGCGACATTATTGATGTTAAATACCAGGATTCGGATATTACCGCTTTCACTATTGAATTCCTTATAGATTTTGATAACGGTAAGGTTAAATATGAGAGAATTCTTGACGTTGCAAGCCTCAGCTCAATATCCATCGGGGCGAATGCCGGCGGTAATATTGTTTTAGCAAGTCCTTTTATAAAAAATGATACGATTACATTATTGAAAAAAGGAGAAGGGTATCAGCTTAAAATCGGATACAGCCAATATGGCGTTTACCACAACGGTAAAAAAGCCCTTGGTGATGAAATCATTAAAAACGGTGACTTCTTCTCATTGTCCGATTATTTCTTCTATTATAAAGACGGTAAAATCTGGACTCAGATAAGAGATGATATGGGCTTAAACTCCGTAACCTACAAGGATTGTCCGGAGCAGAATTCGTATCCCAAATTCAACCGTAATACAAGAATAAAGTCAATTATCAATGATGAAAAAATTGAGATTCTTGACCCTTCAGCAAAGCCCCAGAAGCCTAAAAATGGATCATTGATAACAAAATTGTTACCTTCTCTGACAATGGTAATGTCGTCTATAATGATGGCGTTTGTGAATCCGGCTATGATAGTTGTCAGCCTTTTCTCTGTTGTTGTATCAATTCTTACGGTTATATTGAATAGGTCCGAGGGCAAAAAAGACTATGAGCATAGTCTTAAGGAGCGTATAGATACATATAACGCATATATTGCCCAGAAACGCAAGGATATTGAAAAATGTCGTGCTGAGGAGCATAAGGTCCGCGAGGAAATATATGTTTCGCAGGATGTTGAAAGACAGAGATTCGGCATTTTCTCATCGGATTTGTTCGACAGACGCCCCACAGATGACGATTTTCTTTGCGTAAGGCTTGGCAATGGTCTTGTTGAGGCAACCCGCGAAATAAACTATAAGAAACAAGAAAAGCTTGAAGTGGGTGATGACCTTCAGCAGATGCCCGAAAAACTCAGCGAGGAATACAAATATATCAAAGATGCTCCAATTGTGTGTGACCTTAAGGAAGCTAACGCAATAGGTGTTGTGGGTGATAAATACGAGCGCTTTGAGATAATGAAAAATCTTATCGTCGATATTGCCGCAAGACAGTATTTCAGCGATGTTAAAATGATTTTCGTGGCAGAAAACAGACACGCCAAAAATGTTCGTTGGTTACGTATGCTGCCTCACGCATATTCGGAGGAAATAGGCAGTCGCCTTATTGTTACGGATGATGAAAGCAAAAATCTTGTTTTCGAGTACCTTTACAAAGAGCTTTCCTACAGAAAGCAGGAAAAGAAGTTTGATAACAGAATTGTGGTATTCTTCCACGATGAATATGGGTTCCAGAATCATCCTATTTCAAGATTTGTTGATGAAGCTAAGGATTTAGGTGTGATTTTTGTGTTCTTCGGTAATACAAAAGCAGATGTGCCTATGGGTTGCTCCTATATTATTGACATTCAGGGTAATAATACAGCGGCACTCGTACATACAGAGGACAGAAGCAAAACACAAGTCTTTACATATCCCAAGATTGATAATGCTTCTGCAGCGGATATTGTACGTATTCTTGCCCCTGTTTATACGGAGGAAATTTCACTTGAAGGCTCTCTTACGAAAAACATATCCTTGTTTGAATTGTTAAATATTCTCGCGGTTGATGATATTGATTTGGACAAACGTTGGAGCACATCCAAGGTTTTCAAATCCATGGCAGCGCCTTTAGGTGTTTCCAAAACAAGCACCGTATATCTCGACCTGCACGATAAGGCACACGGACCTCACGGTCTTGTTGCCGGTACAACCGGTTCAGGTAAATCCGAGATTCTTCAGACATATATTCTTTCAATGGCTACGTTGTTCCATCCTTATGAAGTAGGTTTTGTTATTATCGACTTCAAGGGTGGTGGTATGGCTAACCAGTTTCGTGATTTACCCCATATGATGGGCGCAATTACCAATATTGACGGTAAGGAGATTAACCGTTCTCTTAAATCAATTAAAGCTGAGCTTCAAAAACGACAGAGACTTTTTGCGGAAGCGGATGTTAACCATATTGATAAATATATCAAAAAATATAAAGCCGGCGAAACTAAAACTCCGTTACCCCACCTTATTATTGTTGTTGACGAGTTCGCTGAGCTTAAAGCGGAACAGCCCGAGTTTATGAAGGAGCTTATTTCTGCTGCCCGTATAGGTCGAAGCCTTGGTGTACACCTTATTCTTGCGACTCAGAAGCCTGCGGGTCAGGTTAACGAGCAGATATGGAGTAACTCAAGATTTAAGCTCTGTCTTAAGGTTCAGAGTCAGGAGGACAGTAACGAGGTTATTAAATCCCCCCTCGCCGCTGAAATCAAAGAGCCCGGTCGCGCATATTTACAGGTGGGTAACAACGAAATATTTGAATTGTTCCAATCCGCGTACAGCGGTGCATCTGAAAAGGCTGACGAAAGCAAGGTTAAAGAGTTTGCTATTTTCCAGATGACCGATTCCGGTAAACGCGTTCCCGTATATGTGCAGAAAAAAGATAAAACTGACGGAGGCTCCACACAGCTGGATGCAATCGTTGAGTATGTGCACAACCATTTTGAAAGCAAACAAATTAAAAAATTGCCCGATATCTGTCTGCCGTCGTTGAGCACGTGCATTGATTTTGTGGACCACGAAAGAGCCGATGACGGCAAAATTGAGGTTGAGATCGGTGTTTATGATGACCCGGATAACCAGTATCAGGGAACATATAAAATCGATGTGGGGAATCAGAATGTTATGCTTATCGGTTCTGCACAGAGCGGTAAAACAAATATTTTACAAAATATCATCAGAAGCTTGTCAACTAAATATACACCCGATGAGGTTTCTATTTATATTATAGACTTTGCTTCAATGGTTCTTAAAAACTTTGAGAAGCTTAATCATGTGGGCGGTGTTGTAACATCATCAGAGGATGAAAAGCTTAAAAATCTTTTTAAGCTCATCAATACCGAAATTGCACAACGAAAAGAGAAGCTTCTGTCCGTGGGTGTAAGCTCGTTTTCCGCCTATCGTGAAGCGGGCAGAACGGATCTTCCTCAGATAGTTCTTATGATAGATAACCTTACTGCCCTTAAGGAGCTTTATTTCCAGGACGATGATGAGCTTCTTGCCATTTGTCGTGAGGGCTTGTCGGTGGGTATAAGTATAATTATCGCAAACTCCCAGACTCAGGGAATCGGTTATAAGTATCTTTCAAACTTCTCTACACGTATTGCTTTGTTCTGTAATGATTCAAACGAGTACAGCTCTTTGTTCGACCATTGCAGTGAACGCATTGATGATATTCACGGCAGATGTATTGTTGAAATAGATAAAACTCACCTTGATTGTCAGGCATATTTGGCATTCAAGGGAGAAAAAGAAATCGACCGAGTAAAAGAAATAAAGGAATTTATAGCACAAACAAACAGCAAATACAAGAAATCCTTTGCAAAGATGATACCCGTAATTCCCGAAATGTTGACGGAATCCTTTGTAAGAGAGAATCTTACGGGATATATGCAGGATGGCTTCTCTGTTGTTGCGGGTCTGGATTATGCTTGCGTAAGTCCCTTTGTGCTTGATCTTGCCAATATGGGCGGTCCCCTTACGGTTACAGGTCGCGATGGCTCAGGAAAGCATAATTTCATTAAGTATCTGGTAAATTCTCTTGAAGAATATTATGCAGATAAAACAGAAGTTCATATTATTGACGGTATCAATAAGAAGCTTATGCCTCTCAAGGCTAACGCAAACGTTGTTTCATATGAGGTTATGCCTGAAAAGAGTGCGGATGCAATAAAAACAATCGAAGAAGAATTACAGTCAAGATATTCACGTCTGGCTTCGGGTGAGGATTCCGTATTAGAGGAATCAAAGCTCCTTGTGCTTATTGTAAACAACGCGGATGCAATGCAATATATCAGCACTAATATGAGTGTTATGGATGCTTATAAAAACATTGTAGGCAAGTACAAAAATATGAATGTTTGTGTAATATTCGGCGGATATGAGAATACAAATATATCCTATTCATCACCCGAGCTTATTAAAAGTCTTCGTGATGCTCGCAGATTTATGTACTTTGATGATATTTCAAATATGAAAATAATAGATTTGCCGTTGGCGGTTATGCGTGCGTTTAAAAAACCCATAGACTTAGGTGATTGTTATTATATCAAGGATAACGATTGTCTGAAAATTAAGAGTGTTTTAACACAGCAGTCATAAATTTCTTGGATTAAAAAATACAAAACAAAAAATTCCGTTTTAAAAAATTAAATAAATATACCTTTTCAAAAAGGGGAAATTTGAATTTATTGACGTTGATAAGAGCGCGTTTAATATATGAAATCGGAGTTTTTTGGTGATGTTTAACAAGTATCGAGCATATTATTGTTGCATTTCGCTAAAAAAGAAACAGTACTCCAAGAGAGTATTTAAAAACGAAAAAATATGTGCAATAATGTAGACGTTGAACCGAAAGAATCGGTTTAAAAAATAACTCGCAAAGCGAGAGAATTTTTCGGAGGGAAAAATTATGGCAGGTCAAATCAGAATTACTCCTGATCAGATGAGAGAAAAAGCAAATCAGTATCGCAGACAGGGCGAAGCAGTTAACGGCGTTATCGCTCAGTTAGACAACTTGCTTCAGCAGCTCCAGGCTGAATGGGAAGGTGCAGCAAGCGAATCCTATGCAGCACGTTACCAGGAGCTTAAACCCGGTTTCCAGAAAGCAGAGGCTCTCATTTACGAAATTGCTACAGCTCTTGATTCAACAGCTAAAATTGTTGAAGAAACAGATACAAGCATTGCTAACCAGTTCAAGGCTTAATTGTTGGTTGGTTATCGCCCGACAACAGGCGTTGTCGGGCGAATTTTGTAATTAAGGGGGGTTCAACAATGGCTGAAAAGGATATGAGTCAATATAACAGCCTTGTAAGAAGAAGGAATACTGCCAGGAATCAGTATAATGCGTGCTCCAACCGTATTGAAGAGTGTAATTATCTGCTTCGCAGATTAAGGAAAGCGAAGGAACGGGTTGCGGAACAGAAAAGGCAATTCAAAACGATAAAAAAAGAAGATGAAAAAATATATAAAGAAAAATATGAGTGGGAGGGTCAGAATTATAATAGCTTCAAAGTAAAAGGTGATGTTGCGGTGGATCGTAACGAAGACTATTATAAAAATACCCTTGACTATGTACTTGACTCCATCAACAACGAAATAACAAGAATAGAGAATAAACGAATGCAAGAATACGGTTTGCTGGGAAGACTTGGTTCAACAATAAACAGTTTAGCAAACAAGATAGAAAATTTCTTCAATTAAAGGATGAAATAATATGGCAGAATTTAAAGTGTCACCCGGCTTGTCGGGAGAGGTCAATACTTTTAAATCTAAGGGTGAAGCATTGGCAGCGGATGGCGTGAATGTAGATAAAAGTGATGTAAAAACACTAAAAACCAGTATGGAATACATTCAACAACAAAAAGATATAAGAAATTTGCTCAGATTGTATGCGGAGCTTGTGAAAAAAGATGCTAAGGATATGAATAAAATGATTAAGGATGTTGAGCAAATGGATGAAAAAATAGCATCAGGAAACAGATAATTTTCAGCGAGGGAAGTTATGGGATATCAAGTTGATTTCGATGCTTTGGATGCTTTTGATTCGAGCTTATCAAATCAGATAAACACTTGGGGTACAGAGCTCGAAGATGTTTCTGAAGCACTTAAAACCATTCAAACTACCGGAAATATGTCCGGTGCCGGCGCAGACAATATAAAAACGTATTTTGAGTCTGTGCACGGGATGATTCAGGGCTTGCTGGGTCAGTTGATGTCGGCACACCAAAAAAATTGCTTTTTATATAAAAGAGATTATTTTTCAAATATTGATAAGAATACTCACGTTATTATTAAAGAAGCAGAATTAAAGGAAATAAAGTCGGACGTAACTAACAAGAAAAAACGTGCAATACAAGTTGATGATGCCTTGGCGAGTATAATGTCCGATATCAGGGATATATACTATCTTTCATACAAAGATGTGGGCGAGGTATATTACGCACACGAAAATATCGAAAAGTTTATCACTGATTTAGATAACGATATAAAAGCTCTGGAGAACAAACATTATCAGAATGATTTTGTAAATACGGGCGAGCTGATACATACTCTTACCGCATTTATAAAGGAATGTCAGTCAAAAGGCAGGTCCTACAAAAAGAATTTCAGCATATATGATTTAGCCGGTTCCGAAAGCTTTCAAAAATTGTATGCTGCCTACGTAGAGGTTGACAAGGAGCAACAATCAAAGCAGGAGCTTATTGAAACTGAAATTGAAAATCAAAAAGAACGCGTTGAGATTCTTGAAGAGGAACGTGCCGAGCGTGAGCGAAAAGCTAAGGTGTTTAAGTGGGTAGTAACGGCAGTTTGTATTGTAGGCGCTATTGTGGTTACTGCCGCTACAGGCGGTGCAGGAGCTCCTCTTATAGCAGGTGCTGTTTCGGCAGGTTCTGCCATAATAAGCACAGGTTTACACGGTATGGCTGATGAATACATTGAGCACGGTTATGACCGTAGTGAATATGATTGGGGTAAGATAGCTAAGGATACAGTGGCGGCAGGTATAACCGGTTTTGCTACGGGTGCCATAGGTGCCGGTATAGGCGGAGGTATAACCAATAAATTAAACTCGTCGGTGATCGGAAAAAATTTGTTACATTCTTCTAATTCACTTGTAAGAATCGGAACATCAGCGGTAATAGGCTCTGCTTCCGAGGTGGGCTCGGGCATAGTGTCTCGTACAGCGGCGGCTACCATATCCGTTGCATTTGGTGGCGATGCTGAGGAAGAATTTGCTAAAGTGTTTGACGGAAAAAGTCTTCTTACAGATGCGGCAATTGGTGGCGCCGGTGGTGCAGTTGATAATATAGTTACAAATAAACGGGCACAGAATAAGGCAGATAGTTTTGCATCTGATTATAACAGTAAACATGACCCTGTTCTTGACGGAGAAAAAGCAGGTATTGAAAACATAAAACGTACACCTCAAAACGGTGCTGATTTTTCTGAAACGGATGAAATACTTCGTTTCGATTCCGGTGAGCCCGTACAGGTTAAAATTAAGGCAACCGGTAATCGCGAAAGAGATTTCCGCGAAGCAGAGAAGATACTTAAAAAGCAAGGTGTAGATATAGATTTTGCTTCTATGCGAAAAGGTCCGAACAAGGAATATGTGTGGCATCATTTAGATGACTATAATGTTGCTACAAACGAAACTACACTGCAATTCATTACCATTAAGGGTCATAAGGCTATAAAAACACATACGGGTTCAGCAGCTCAATATTATGTTGCTAACGGAAAAGGTTACGGCAAGGATGTCAAAAAGGTTGATTATGGCCTTGATATCACAGGTAAAGCTTCAACAGTAGAAGAAGGTTTTTCGGGTACCACAGAAAATATATATAATCAGCCCCAATCAGTATACAGCTCTTATTATGCGGCTATTCCGACTGATACGATTACCTCAAGTAAGGCGGACCTGGATGAGTTTTTCGGCAAATTTGATTTTGATTTTTCGGTAAATACTGAAGCATCGGTGTGAAAGAGGTGGAAATTGAATGTTTAAATTTGTAAAAAAAGAAAATCCCGAACAGAACGTATCGCAGGAATACATCGATTCGGTACAAAAGAAGTATGATATTGAATTTCCGTCGCTCTTACGCTCCTATTATGCAAATTACAATATGTGCGAAGCTGATGAGGTTGCATTTGTAATGCATAAATTGGAATTTTGTGTGGAATTTATTCTGCCCCTGAAATACGGCACTTGTTCGGTAGAAAGCCTGTTGGATTTATACCGAGGAGACGAACACATTCCACAACATTTAGTGCCTTTTGCGTGCGACGTTGACGGAGATTATTATTATTGGGATATTAATACCGGCAGAGTGTATTATTTGACGATGGGTAATATAGACAATCCGATTCCTATTGCCCGAAGCGTAGATGAATTTTTTGAATTATTAAATATTTATTGCGATTAAGCAGAAAGGACAAAAATTATGATAGATTATTTACCTCTCGGAAGTATTGTTTTACTTAAAAACGGTGTGCAGAAGGTTCTTGTTATATCAAGGGCGATTAATGTACGCAACGGCGAAAATGATTTTTTCTTTGATTACGGCGGTGTAGCTTATCCCGAAGGGCTTATAGGCGACCAGATGGTTTATTTTAATGCTGATAAAATAAATAAAGTTGTATTTAAAGGCTATAGCGATATTGATGATGAAAATATGGTTGATACAATTAATGATTATCTTGTGGCTCATCCCGATATCGTGCGTGGTGATCCCGAGAATTGGGTTGTGGAAGAATAAACTTATATTAATAATAAAACATCTTCGCAAGGTGATTTTTCCTTGCGAAGATGTTTTTTATAAAAAACTGTATGTTGCGAGAGTATTAACAAAGACGGAAAAATGTGCAATAATTATCATAGATATGTGTGTTTAAAAAGTTATTGACGGAAGCTTGAGGTAATGATATGAATAAAGAACAAATAGAAATTGAAATCAGGCGATATAAAAGATATGTTAACAAGTCAGAAGATGCTATAGATAATTATAATGCAAAAATACGAAAACTTGAAAAAGAATACGACCAGGCAACAACCGCAGGAAACCGTATGCAGGACCGTCTTGAATCATACGGCAGAAGCGTGCTTTCAGCCTTAAACCGACTTGATAGAGACTCTGTTTTTAAGGAGTATTATAATCAAAAGATTCGGGCAATATTAGAGGGCAGAGAGCGTGAAGAGTTTTTTGACAGAATACGTAAGGGTAAGCAGGATATTCTTCGTGAAATTGATGAATACGAAAACCAGATTGCTTACGAACGCAGAAAAATACGCGATTATAACAGTAAAATATTAAGATTAAGGCAACAACTTAATTCGTTGTGATTATGAGGTGTGTATAATGGCAAGTGAAATCAGAAATAAGCCCGATGAGGTCAGAGAATATGCTAAAAAAATAGGGAATCTTGTAAACGAATCAATTCCCGTAGCTAACGGAACAAGCGAAGTTTCAAATGACGGCTTGACTGCACATTACAGCGACAAAATTCTTGATTATCTTGACGAGGATATGAAAAAGAAATTCCATTCATTATTTCGAAACACAAAAGAAAAAATGAACGAAGTTGCAGAAGCTTTTGAAAAAGCGGACAAGAATGCAAGCGTTTGATTGAGGTGAGTGGAATGGCTAAAACTTATAAGCAAAGCGAATTGGTTGTAGGGGTTACATACTACAAAAACAGGTGTGAAGCAGTTAAAAAGTGCGGCAAAGAATACGAGCAGTTGTTTGAAAATTATTATAAATATCTTGCAGCTTTATCCGAGGAGGCTGCCGTTACGGGTCAGACGGCGGATGTTATTAAAGACCTTGTTGTGCAGGTCGGTACCGCAAAGGGTATGATTTCCGATTTTTGTAATGACTATTCAAGTACTGTTAACAGCTTTTTAAAGGATATAGACAAAGCGGACGATATTCTTTTTAAGAACAAAGGCAGAAAAATATTAACGGACAAAGAATTCACCAACGCCATTTACGTAGCGAAGATTGAGCTTGGTATGGGTGGTATGATAAGTTATCTTGTAAATCTCATTTTCGGCGGTATGGGAAACGAGCTTGCCGATAAATCCAAGACTATGGTTAATCGGGTAAAGGAGTTGGGCTCCGTTACCAGACAGGAGCTACGCAAAATTTGGACAGACGTCAGAAATGTTGACGGTGATTACCGCAACAGACTAAGGAATATTTACAAAGAAATGAAAGCTTACGGAGATATACTCGATAAGCTTATTTATATTATGACTCCCCGTAGCAAAGGCGGAGCTGACAATCTGACAAAACAAAATGTTGCCGATTTAAAGAAGCAGATAAAAGAATTACAGGATTTGCAAAAAAAATTAATTGGAAATCCCGAGGACCCGTCCGTAGACGGCGAGGATGTGAAGCATTTTGCAGAAACTTTGGATGATTATTGGGATGATTCCACAAAAGTGATACATTCTATTTGCGAAGAAAGTATCGGAAATCTCTTTATAACGGATTTCGAAAAGTTCAGAGAAACCGTGGATAATGCCAAAGAATATTTTAATCAGTTTTCAAATGATTATGTGGAATCCAAAAAGAATTATGATGAAAAAAAGGCAGAGTTTGATAGATTATTAGAGTTGTTTGAGAAATACGGAGATAAATATGCGAAGTATGCAAATCCCGGAGATGACGTAGAAACATTTAATAAAATAATAAAGAAAATTAAAAAATTCTCGGGTGATTCAGAGGCATACGTAGATATATGGTATCAATTATTCTTTGATATGTCCGAAAGTAAAGCAGCACTCGAAAGATACAAGGCTAATTGCGATTTAAGTAATGAGAATGTACGCAAAGCCATAGAACGCTTAGAAGAGCTTTATAACAAGGAATTTGATGCATATCTTAACGAAACCTTTGACCATATGAGAGAGGTTTCGAAAGAAAAAGGAATACAGGCAACCGTTAAAGCAATGCAGAAATATCTGGAAAAGAAGGGCTTTATAGAAGCCTTTATAGGTAAGATAGGCGGCAAGATAGTTGATAAAGCACTCAGTGAGATGGAAATTGTTGCTATGTATGACTGGATTGAATCCACAGGCAATACATTTGAGACAGCGGCACAAAAGCTTAGCAATATGAGTTCTTCGGATCCCGGTTATGAAACAATGGTGCAATCTGTACAGGAAGCCTTTGAGGCTGCAAAAAAAGCAAGGGTGGATTTTTTTGATAGAATGGCTGATGTGTCCTCCGGTGAGGAGAAAGCGTACTATGAATACTGTCGCGAAACAATTAAAAATACATCGATGAATGATTTTGCACAGGTTGACTTAATGTCCAAGGATGACTATATGGGCAAAAACGATAATCCTTTTACGGACTTGACAGAACCGGAAAACATATTCGGTAATTGATAATAAACATAAACCCTCGGACATAGTACGGGCTTTGTCCGGGGGATTTTAATGCTCTCTTTCGTCTTTTTGCTACATTTATTTAATCGTATCTTGTAAATATCGACGAAATAACACGAGTACTCTGTGAGAGTATTATCAGCGTTAGGTTTTTGTGGGATAATGAACCTGAGTTAACATAATTACATAGGGGGGATTAGTTTGGAGATTAGCGAAATTCAAAGACAAATAAACCAAATACGAAAAGATATACAGCGAATTGATAACAACAAAAAACAAAATGAAAACAAAAGAAAAAAAACAGAAACTTTACTGGATGATTTTATTCGCTCAAGAGATGCAGTTCAGAAATCTACCAGTGAGTTTCAACAAAAAATAAACGTAAGAGCGGCTACTATGCCTAGTAAATTACGGGAATCATATCTTGCCCGGGTTGATGACTCTTTTAAAGAGGGGAGAATCAATGATTTTGAAAGATCGTCAGGCGAAACTGTCAGAAAACTGAGGAATAAAATATTTGATTTAGACGATCTTATAGCGGCAGACAGTAATAAAATTGCTCAAAAAAAGTCGTGGTTGTCACAATTGTTGAAAATGCTTGAATCTGCAAAGGCTGCTTTACAAGATATAATTTCCGAGGAGGATTAATCAATGGTTAACCAATATGATCCAGAAATAATTAAAGCATTGGCACAGGAAAATGAAGCTTTATTAAATGAATTGACTTTTGCTTACGATAAGCTCAAAGGTAGGTTGGAAAAATCAAGTGGTAAAGTCAAAGAAAGTGTTAGCGGTTTAATAGATGAAACAAATACACTTGTCACCGAAAGTCAGGAGTTTCTGAGGATTTCAACTGAATTTATTTCTAATTTGGGTGAAGAACTACAACAAATGGATAAGACGATGGCACGAAAGATAGAGGAATCATAAAATGAAGATAAAATATCCAGAATATGATTTTTTGAGAGAGGATTATCTAAAGGAATTAGGTAAAACCAAAGTTTGTTTTGAACAGTACATAAAAATCCTTAAGTGTCTTTCATCTGAGGGAGTTATTTCCGGTAACATTCACAACAATTTAGAAAGATATACTTCTGCGGTAGAAAAAGTACCGGAGCTTATAGAGAGAATACTTTTAAAGGTTAAGGACTTTTCGAAATCATATCTCAATAGTATGAATGAGGCTCAGCGTGTAAGCGGTGAGTATATTTTATACGAATTTGCTTACACGGGGTTACGTGATTATACGGATTCCGCATTTAAAGAATATAAAAAGCAGTGCGATTTGATTGATGAGGATGCCGATTTTTGGAAAAAAACCGGAGATTGGTTTGAAGATTGCGGTGCAAAAATTGCTACCGCATGGGATGGACTTTGGGGAAAAGAGGTTTCGGTCGAAAAATCCCGTAAAAGGATTATGGAGATTAACGACATAACTAAAAAGAAACTTGACAAAATTCAAAAAAAACTTAATGACACAGAAATCAAGTATCAGAGTTATGCGGTTACCTTAACGGTGTGTATACAAGATCTTAAATCATATATAAGTATATTAAAAATGATAAGCGACAGAAGTGTTAGTGATTGGGATTCTATGATATTCTATCCATTGTTAAACAAACTGTATAGTGATATTATTGAGAAACTTAAAGGAGTGCGCGTTGGTAATAATCCTGCGTATGCTAATGATCCGCCAAATTATGGTGGCAATCAAAGCAACGCAAAGAAAAGATGGATAAATGGTGACAGGGAAGAAATCAGACAAGTTGTAAAAAAGTACTATCCGAAATATACAGACGAGGAAATCGAAGAATTTTTGATAGGTATGGCTGCAGAGGGTTGTGGATATATGGCATTGACAAACACAATCTTTGGTCATTTTGCAGGTAAAGAACAAGAGTTTGAAGAAGTTTTTGGCTTCCCGATGTATGATGAGAACGGAAATCCTAATTATGATCTTGTAATGGTGGATTTATATTGCTCAGAGGATAATAAAAACTCAGAAGGAACGAGCATAGATTCTCGTGAAAATATATGGGAAAACTATTTGAATGACCGTGGTGTGAAAGTTGACGTTGTAAATTATGACAAGCTGACCGTAGAAAAGTTTGAAGATCTTTCATCCGATGGCGAAATAATAGTTGCAGTAAAACCTATACGACTCAGGGATGAGAACGGTAAAATTGTTGAGGATATAGATGGTGGCCACGCTATGGTGGTTACAGGCGTTACGGAGGACGGTATGCTTATTGTATCTTCGTGGGGTAGAAAGTACTATATTGACCCGAATGATTATGCTGACATTGACGAAAGTGGCTATGGACCCGGTGACAGGAGGTTCGCGTTCCAACAGGTGAAATATGGTTAAAAGAAGAGTAGGGGCATTAATTTTACTTTTTATAGTTTGTTTCGGTTTGCCCGCCTGTAAAAAAAGAACAAACAAAAAGGAGGACACAGAAATGATGATAACAACTATTGCTATGTCTGAATACGATGTTGACGATTTAGTTAAATTAACTCCTCAGGATTATAATTTGGATGAGGCAAAAACCAAGAATATTGTAAAAAACAGTATATTTGAAGATGATTACGTTAGATTACAGGCAGCATATATATCTTTGTTCAATTACTACCTGTGTGAAAAAGCCGATATTGACAAGTATCAGAAAGAAATGGACGATTATCAATATAATTTCCCCTGCAAAAAAGCAACGATTTCGATGAAAATTGGTGCATTCGGCAGAAATAATATTTGCATCAGAAATGCTTTTTTCATAGAAAGACTGTCAATTGAACAGCTTGAGGAATTAAAAAACTCAATTGATGGCAATATCGTTAACGTTACCGAATCAAATCTTAAAATGGTTGAAGATACTTACATCGACGTAATCAGTGTGCGTTATGGTAATCAAGCGGCAGATGAAGTTGTATATAGTATGTTCTATTATGAGTATATGATGAGTGTTCCTAATAATGCTGTTGTTATCGAAATTAATACTACAGTAGAATATGATGAGTACGGAAATGCAGACGATAATCGAGACAAAGAAAAAGCAAAATTCCTTAATGCATTATCTGCACGTATGGTCGATGAAATGTCACAAGCTTTGGGTGTTAAAGTTTTTGTAGCTAATTAAAAAGCACATTATACGTCAAGGGTATTTAAAACGGGAAAACATGTGCAATGATACGGTTAATGAATTAAATGACTTGATTTGAAAACAAAACTTTCGTAAAACGTGAGAAAGTTTCGGAGGGGATAATTTGGGAAAAGATAAAATTCTTTCTGATTTGAATGACAAAAAAAATCAACTGGGAGAAGCAAGAAAACGACTAAAAAACCTAGAAGAGAAATATGAAACTCTTGAGGACTTTACACATCAATGTAATACCCGTATTCAAGCCTTTGACGATTCTATGAGGCGAAGAAAGAATAGGTTGACGAGAATAGATAGCCTTTTGGGTAGTGTGAAAAGTGCAAAGCGTTATAAAAATAAAATGAACGATATGTTAGTGGGCCCGGAGTTTATTAAAGCTTCTGCATCAATAAACAATTTGGAAACGACGGCATCCGCTAAAAAAACTCAAATCAAGAACGATATTACAAGCACAGAAAAAGAAATATTACATTTAGAGCAAGCTGTAGAAAAACTTCAATATTCGTACGATACTTATCAGGAGGTTGATGAGGATGTCTAATATCCAGAAGGGCGTTGTAATCAAGGATGCGGAATTTCAAACTGCGGCTAAAGATATAGCGGAGTATAGTCTACAACTTAATGATGTAATTACTCTCTATGTTGAGGGAGTTTCTGAAATTACCCGGAACGGAATACAAAGTCAGCGGTTGTCGAAAAAGTTGTCATCTCTATGTGAACAGATGACTGCGTTGCAAGAACCGTTGAATATTATTACCAGCGAGGTACAGGATTCTTGCAGAAAGTACATTGCAGACGTGGATTCTGCTGACCAGTTTTTATATTAAAGGAGAAGGTTATGGGTAATACTGAAATAAAAGTTATTCAATCAGAATTAACAGAACTGATTTCAAATATTCGAGGAATAATAACTGGGTTTGCAAAATACAGAAACAGGTCAAAGCTTATCAGTGAAAGTTATGGTGATATGGCAGATTCAATCAATTGTTTTTTTAATGAAATGAAAGCAATTGAGTTGGTTATGGATGAAGTGGTGGAGCAAACGGCGAAAGCACTTGAGCAAGCTGGTGTTCAATTTGAAATATCAGATTTGACTACGGCAAAGATGGCAGATGAAATAGGAAAAGATTAAGTTATATTTTGGTGGCGCTTTTAGGTTATTGACATTAATTTCTTGGGGGTGGGTTGTGTGAATTTAGAAAATAATGTACAGATTACAGACAAAATTTTAACCTGTTTGGAAGAAAAATATCATACAGAATTTACTGTGAAGGAAATCTATAAGGAGTTTGATGGCATGAATGGAATATCGATTCGTGCACTTTGTTTCAGCAAAGATTTTTCAGACGAATTTGTTGTTTATTGTACTCAGGAAGATGTGGATGAAGACGATTTTGATGAAGTAGATTTACAAAAATATAACATAACGGATGAATATGTTGAGGTTCTATTGCAAAATATTCTTCTTAGCAAATTTACTGGACATAGCGGTGATAATATTTTTGTTAGGTGTCGGGTGGTATTTCGATATGAGCAGCCTATGTTTAAGGCTGATTGGCAGAGTAGCTTGATGAATGCGGATGCATATATTAAAATATATATCGTAACTGATGGGGTTTGTACTGACTCAATGCAGGAACTTGCTGAGAAATTATTAAAAAAATATTCTCCGCATACCGGTTATGTGTACTATGTAGTAAAAAAAGATTTTGATGTGGAACAGATTCAGCAGACATATGACGAAAATCAATTTGATTTTGGAAACTATCTTATTAGTAGCGATTTTGCTGAACGGATAGAATTTACTTTGTACAGTGAAAAAATACTACAGGATAAAAGAGTGATCAAGGAGTGATGGTATGGCATTTACAGAAATTGAAATGGCGATCCTTTCTCAAGCGGCATATCTAAAGCTACCAGACAGTGCCGAGCCAAAATCACTCTATACCTTTTTAAATGATAGTAAAAAAATGCTATTAGAAGCCTTAGGAGAAGGATATAAAAATGCCTTAGATGCTTTACTTAAGAAGGTTAAGGGAAAGGGTTATAACATTGTACAGACACAGAACGATAAATATGGCACCGGTTTTGCCGCTTTTGCAGTTGCAGATCCCAATAACGAGGTAACGGTAGCATGCCGAGGAACAGAAGGATTCAGCTTAGATTATGATTCCAAAAAGGACGTTAAATCGGACGTAGAGTTGGCGGTCAGCTTGCAGACAGGGCAGCAGGAGCAAATGAAAAAATTTGTTGAGCGTTTGGAAAAACAAAACTATAAGGGGTATTCCTTTACCGGACATTCTTTGGGTGGTAATTTAGCTATGTACGGTGCAATTATTTTAAGTAATCCGAACAAACTTACAGCTTGTGTTACTTTTAATGCTCCCGGGTTCAATGACGCTTTTTTAGTTAGTAACGCTTTCAGAATCTCTCGTATTGAAGATAAAATGACCTCATTCCAAAACGAAAGAGATTGTGTGTCAGAGTGTTTTAATGTGCCCGGCAACATCGTTATATTGGAGTGTAAAGGTTGGGATCTTTTCCATTTTTTCGGTATAGATGCCCATGGGATGGGGTGTTTGGTTCCCTCAAATAGTGGTGAAAATTTTAAAAGGAATCACACCGGAAGAAAAGATAAAACGATTTTGGGCTATATCTTAGATAAAGGAACTGATACCACCAATGTTTTTTTCACACCGTTTATTTTTGCTTCTGGTTTTTCGAAATGGAGAAAAAAAGAAGCAAAAGCTATATGTCGTGATTTCAGCGTAGAAGCAAAGGCAATGTTGATTGAAGCAGCTAAGGAAACGGAAGAAGAAAAATGGTGGCAAATCAGCAGATGGGATTGCTGGTATAAAGTTGATAAATTTTTTGGCGGTTTGTCAGCAGACTGGGATCGTTATAGTGGTAATGTAGATAAATATTATCGCAAGTTAATTGATATGAACGATGCCAGTACTAAGGACATTGAAAAAATATTTAACAATGTTTATAACTTGGATACTCAATATGCCAATGAAGTAAAGGGTAAATGTGACGATTTGCATAGTACAATCCGTGCAAAACTGGAAAAAATCAGAGATTCTATTTATCCTACGTATGTACATAATAATACAACATTTTCAACTGTTGAATTTTTTCAGCAATATGCTGACAAACAAGATTTGAGTGGGAACTGCACCTCAACTGCATGGTGTATGGGTTTGTCTATGATGACAGGAAAGAAATATGATCCTACAAAACCTCCTTATTGGGGTCCAAATGGTGCGGTATATCATGGATATGATAAAATTACAAGCAATCAACCGTTGTTGGTTGCTTACGATGAGCTTCAAAAGGGTAAACCATCTATGTTTTATGCTTATAACGGCAACAGGATAAGCGGTAAACATGCAGTCACTATAGTTGGGGTTACAGAAGGAGCAGATAGAAATAATTTGCAACCCCAAGATTTTTTGGTTATAGATCCTGGTGATGGCAAAATCAAAAATATGACAGAGGTCGGTTTTATAAACTATAACGGAACGATATATACATATAAGGACAATCCTTAATTTGTTATGGTATATTTATTAAACAAAAAGCAACCGAGAAAATCGGTTGCTTTTTTTATGTGGTAAATCTACCACAAGGCTTTTAATGAATGGGATTCTAAAAGCTCCTGTGTTTCGTCGAGGTCAAGGTTGTGTGAGATGGCGTACAAAATGATACTGTCCCTATGTATTGTTGCTGTTAAGGGAGCCCAATCATACACATCCAATGCCTTTTGACAGGTTTTAAGGGGAAGCTCCATAGCAATACAGATTTTTATTAAAACATCCCGAGAGGGGTGTTTTTTCCCTTTGAGAATATCATAAAAATATGTATAGCTTATATCCGCCCTGCTTATGATTGTATTTTTAGGTATGGTAGTTTTTTCGAATACCTTTTTCCAGAAGCCTTCAGGCTTTTTTTCTTTGATTATAAGCCCGTATTCCTTCCAGAAATCCTCGTATGATTTTTCGGGCTGAGATAATTGTGATAAAAGACGTTCCGCAAGTCTGCTCATAAGTTCCCCTCTTCGAATATACGAATTATCAGCTCATCAGTTTAAAAGGTCTATGTTAAGCATAAAACGGAAGGAAACACGACGGGAAGCATCCATATCCACACTACCGTCCGCTGCATAGACGGGCTGGCTGTTTGAGTAGCCCACAGCTTCAAGATTTTCAACGAAATGCTTAACTGCGGCACCGTCAGTGTTTGAAACGCAATAATTTTTAACATTTGTTGCTCTGTCGACTGAAAGCTGCATATCGCTTGCGTAGGTTGCATCCGCTGTGGGTGCTGTGTGGCCTTCAACGAAGGTTTTTGAAATGAAACCGTCATATTCATCGGAATATGCTATTGCGGTGTATGCTTTTACAAACTTATCAAGGAAGGCTTTACCGTCCGCGGTAAGCTCTGCGGAGTCGCCACCGAACAATACGGAGGAATCCATTGAAAGCTCGCCGGTCTCCTTGTTGACTGTGACTGTGATACCTTCTTTTTCGAAGCTTGCGATAAGGTCGCTGAGAAGCTTATCTTTTTTATCCATCATTTCTTTAAGCTGAGCTTCGTTAACAATAAGGTAAACGTCTGTACCGCCGTTATACTTTGCGTAAACGTAGTAGGCAGTACCACGTACGGTTGTGTATGTATAGGAATTGTAGTTTTCAAGCACGGTTTCGCCTGAAATTACGTTGACAATATTGTAGAGATTATTGGTTGATGCTGTTTTGACAAGCCAGGGTGCGAAGCTGTAGCCGGCAATTGTGTAATCGGCATCCTTATATGAATAATACATATTATTGTCTTCCGTCTTATCATAAGCCACAAATTCGTCAGTATAAATTGTTTTATTCTTGGTTTCTGTATCTTCAAACAAAACGTCACCCTTTGAGTTAATCAATGTGTAAGTGTCGTTATTGTTGAGGAAGTAGTAATCACCAAACATTGCGTTATGGGCGATGTGCTCATAGGAGCCCTTAATTATATTTTTACCTGTAACATCATAAACAGTATTATCAACCTTGATTAAATCACCATAGAAATAGGGGGTTGAAGAAAATTCGGTTGATAAAACCTTACCTGTTTTATCCATTATAACATAGGCTGTTGCGCCATCCTTGTAAACGGAAGCGGTATAGTAGTTACCGTTGACGGATAAAGGAATGTAGGAAGCGAGGTCATAATCGAATAATTTTTCGCCGTTCGTATCATAAACGGTGCCGATTTTACCCTCCACGGAATATGAACCGTCACCAAAAAGCTTTTTATGAGTGAGCTCCTTACCGTTTGCATCTACAACGTGACGGGTACCCTCATCATCATTGTAGACGATGAAATTGCCGTATGCAACAACACTCTGATCGGCTGTTCCGTATACTCCGGGTACGGGCTTGCCGGTGGTTTTGTCGTAAACAAGCCATTTGCCTGCAAACAAAAAGTCATCTTCTTCATTACCTAAGCTTGCACTTAAAGGCTTGGATACATCGCCTTCATCGTATGCAACAAGCGCTCTGTCCTTGGAAGCGACAATTTTAGTTGCTTCAACAGCGAGGAAGTATCTGTCGCTGATGCTCTGAACATATGCATATAATTCAGGAATTATAACATTGCCCTTTCCGTCAATAAGACCGGTGTCATTCAAGGTTGCGGCATTGCTGATTTTACGATTGCTGGTTTTAGCGACCTTGAAGTATAAGCCACTGGGGTCACAGTTAACATATACTGCGCCGGTATCATAGTTACCGTCCAAAGACATAACACCGTATTTCTGTGTGGTTTCATCCTGATAATAAAGACCACCGTCAGCAGTTGAAAAAGCATCGGTTGATAAACTGCCCACTTTTTCAACCATAAGGCTATCGGGCATTGCACCCTTGGTTAATTCGTTTACTTCGTTGTCGGGGTTGTCTTTTCCTCCGCAGGCTGCGAAGGAAAGAAGCATAACAGCTACAAGAAGTAACGCAAAAGTTTTTTTCATTCTCATAAAAACATCTCCTTTTAAAAGATAGATATATTATATCATTATGAAAAATATTTACAAATACCCTTGCATAGTACATTTAAAGCTAAAAAGCTACACGCATAAGCGCTGATTTTAAAAGTGTTTAATTTTTTTAAGGTCATTTATAAGCTTTTCGACAGTTTGATATCTGTTATATATCTGGGTTTCGGTGCACTTTTTTATAATTTTACCTAATTTACCGGTTGGCGTTTTTAGTGTCGGGTGACAACCGACTGCCAATTCATTAAGAAGTACTCCGAGTGCGTAGATATCAGTAGGGGGAGTTGATTGATGTATACCGTATTGCTCGGGTGCGGCATAGCCCACGGTTCCCAGACTGACCGTATCCTTTTGATCGGTGTCTGTAAGAAGACGTGCGGCAGACAGGTCGATAAGTACAGCGGTATCATCGGGTGTAATAATTACATTTTCAGGTTTTATGTCCCTGTGCATTATCTGTTTTGAATGAAGGAATTTTAGTGCTTCACAAATTTGCAGGGCATATTTAACGGCTGTTTTTGTGTTCAAAGGGGTTGTTTTAAGAATGTCGCCAAGATTTTTACCCTCCACATAGCTCTCTAATATCAAGACGTGTTTTTCGCAGGAGCAAACGTCGTACACTATAGGGAGGTTGGGTGAAACGATACCTTTTAACAATCTGAAAATATGGTCATTACGGTTCTGTGAATAAATGCAAACAAGCTTATTATCCGAGCAATTGTGCTTATAAACATCAATTTTTACAGAAGAATCATCTTTTAAGCATTCAAGGTGAGCGTAGTCCTCTTGCAGTGTTGATTTTATAAAGCTTTCATAATGACTCATAATGCTTTGAATCCTTTTTCGCTCTGGGATACGAGCATATCTTCAACCTCGTATAAGGATAATTTATGAGCTAAGGCATAAATAAGAATACTGTCTCTTTTGTTTTTTGGATGAAGATATGACCATTTGTAGAGGTTAAGTGCATTTTGACAATCGTCTAAGCAGAGCCCCATACTTAAATATATTTTTATAATTGTATCTCTTGCAGGAATACTTTTTCCGGCGATAATATTATAAAAATAGGTGTAGCCTATGTCAGCGCCGTTTATAATATCAATTTTTGCCATTTTACTTTTTTTGATGGTTTTTTTCCAGAAGTCGGATAAATCTGTTATCACAAAGGAATCCTCGTTGTCGGAAAGGTAATCCTCGTAGCTGATATTTTGTAATTTTAATTGTTCGAGTAAGTCCTCGGTACGTTTGTAATTCATAAAATTCTCCCTAATATAATTGTGTGTTAGCCACATCGCTGTGTTGTAATACATAACTTGCCTTGGAATGCTCTGCGCCGAAGTAAAGGTTTTCGAGAGATGAAAAGCATTTCTTTGACAGAACATTGTCAAGATATTGTATGGTACTTGTTGACGGCATATAAAGAGTTTTTAAATATGGGTTATTGATTTGGTTACAATAAATCAATGTGTTTTCGGGCAGTGTAATGGATTGGGTTTTGTTTTTGGGAGGATAAATACATATATACCTGGCGCCGTTTTTGAAAAAGGCTACACCACCCACGTCATAACCTTTGTCATTACCTGATTCCACAAAAACATTTTCACAATTAGGAGGCAATTGATCTGACGATGGATAGGAAACAGCGTTTTTGCTCATATAAATATTCTTTATGTTTCGCGCTTCTTTAAGGTTTATGGCAGATTCAAATCCGCCACAGTTGTTTGGAAGTCTTATTTCCGTTACGGGGTTTGCGGGGCAATGATAGCGTACCTTCCAGGTGGAGCCTGTGTTGTAATACAATGTACCGTCGATACACTTAAATTGAAAGCCGGTTACACTTATGTTTTCCATACTCAGACAGTTGGTGGCAAAATTATTCATTATACCCAGGTCTGTTTCCGAAAAATTTATAAATCTGAGATTCGGACAACTGTTAAAGGTCTCGGGCTCTATCCATAAATAGGGTTGCTTACTGTTGTTTTCAAATGAAACATTTACAACAGAGCTGTTGTTTTGAAAAGTGTTTTTTTGGATTCTTGTAACAGGATAATTTTCAATTACCGCGGGAATGATAACATTTGAAGAATTTCCGGTGTATTTCGAGATGGTGGCATATTTTCCTGAAATAGTATATTCAAAATCCTTAGCAGATACCTGACCAGTAGTTGTGGGTGGCAGGGTAGTGGGTGCTGAGGTGATATCGGCAGTTGTTGCGGTTGTGCTGACAGCTGTGGTGGGGGCAGTGCTTACGGGTTTAGTTGTTGCGGGAACGGTAGCTTCGGTCGTTTTTTCAGTTGTGTCATCTGTACCGAAAATGTTCTCCCAGAAGCCTTTTTTATCTGTTTCCTCTTCGACTTTTGAAGAGGTCGTCTTTGGGCTGTCCGACGAGGTAGTTTTGGTGTTGAAAAGCGTTTCTAAGAAGCCCTGTTTTTCGGTAGTTGACGTGGGTGCAAGCGTAACGGTTTGTGTAACCTCCACCACATCAAAAACCTGTTCACCGTTATCTTCGGTTACAAATTCACCGTTGCTTTGGGTAACGGGAATTGTTTCGGTTAAATGTATAATGCTCGTTTCGGGCACTATGGGTTGGGGTGTTTTATTTACATATTTCATAAGTAAAATACAAGCACCTAAAACCAAAAAGAAGCCCACCAAACCCGAAAAACCTAACCGGAAATATCGGGATTTAAAAAGCTTTAGTATGTGAGAGCGTATCATAAAAAATACAGATGATTTTTTCTTTTTTTCCAGTGGTGCAGCCACCTCGAGAGAGGAAAAGCATTTAAGACAGAAAGCTGCTTCCTTAGGAATTTCTGCGCCACATTTGGAACATTTTTTGTACAATATAAACCCACCTTAAACATCCAATATATCTAAGATAAAGTATTTCAAAGACAAAGTCAATATAATAAAAACGTCAAAAAAGAAAAATTTTCGAAAGTGTACTGTGGCATAGAATAGATTTGATTAAAAAAGAGTGATTTAATATAAAAAAGGCTCTGCAACTCAAAATCTGCGGAGTTTTTGTAATTATTTTTCAAAGGAGATTTAAAATGAAAAAAGTAATTAGCATAATGTTGGCATTAATTATGGCATTTTCTGCCATGTCATGCCTTTCATTAAGTGTAGGTGCTGAATACAGCAATTATCTGTATTGTGATGAGTTCTACACCGTGGAAAGCGGAACAGACTTTTGGTTTTGTCCTGACGAAAGCGGTATGTATGAGTTCACTTCATATGATAACTTTGACCCTTCGTTGACAGTTGAGTTTGACGACGGTACAATTATCACTTATGATGATGTGGATTTTGACAATTTTAATTATGAGTTCAGCACAATTATCGAGCTGGAAGCCGGCGAGGAAATACATTGCTTTATAGATGACGGTGAGGACAATGATGTATCCTTCTATATAGCAAGATTTTACGAAGATGTATATGCCGATGAAGAATACGAAATTGAATCCGGTCTTAAATATAAGTTTACAGCAGAGGAAGACGGAACATATAAGTTCTATTCTTTTGATAATGACGATCCTTACTTAACGGTTGAATTTGAAGATGGTACAATTGAAACATTTGATGATATAAGTGAGGACGATTACGAGTTTGAAGCTTTTCTGAGCCTTGAAGCAGGCGAAGAAATAATATTCAGTATTACTGATTCGTGGGCATACGTGAATTTTGGCATTCTTTCATACGGTAATGCAGAAGCAGATGTGGACTATACGGCCGATGCCGGTTATGAATTCTTTTTTACGGCTGAAGAAGAAGGCTTCTACAGATTTGTGTCATTTGATAATGTTAGTGACCCGTTTATCGAGATATATTATGACGGGGATTTCATCAAATTCGATGATTGTTGTTCTGAGGACTATGAATTTGACGGTGGCTTATACCTTTATGAGGGCGACTATATTTACGCAATAGTTGATGATAACTATCGCACCGATGAGGATGAATACCTTGTTAATTTCTGTATTGAGTATTGGGCAGACGAATGCCCCGGTCATTATGAATCCGACTGGTATGTTGAAGAGGATGCAACGGTATACGGTCCCGGTTGGGCTTATATAGAGTGCACCTTGTGTGGTGAATTGATTGCTACAGAGGATATCCCTCAGCTTAAACCTGCAACACCCAAGCTCAGCAAGGTACAGAATACGGGAAGCGGAGTAAAGGTAAGCTGGGGAGAAGTAGAAGGCGCGGATGATTACATCGT
>JAZNVE010000147.1:0-26863 GCA_045592665.1 Acutalibacteraceae bacterium | reverse complement strand
AGCAGAAAACTGTGTTGTTATTGGTGGTGCAAACTATGGTCAGGGTTCATCAAGAGAACACGCTGCTTTAGTCCCTCTTTATTTAGGTGTAAAAGCAGTTATTACAAAATCTTTTGCTCGTATTCACAAAGCAAATCTTGTTAATGCTGGTATTATTCCACTTAATTTCAAGGATGCTTCAGATTACGATAAAATAAATGTAAACGATGAACTCGAGCTTCCAGCAATTAAAGCTGAGCTTACTGAAAATAAAGATATAACTCTTATCAATAAAACTAAGAATGAAGAATACAAGCTTATTTGCGATGTTTCAGAAAGACAAAAAGACATCCTTGCAGCTGGTAGCCTTCTCGATTTCACAAAAAAGGAGAACAACTAATTATGAACGAATTACAAATCAATGCAGCTCTTGAAAAATTCAAAACACTTCTTATTGAACAAGACGCAAGAAATCAGAAAATCAAATCAACAAAAGAATTTAAAGATTTTAAATCACTCCCCAAAATTGTTATCGGTGTTTGTGGCGGTGACGGTATTGGCCCTATTATCACAAAAGAATCTGCAAATGTTCTTAAATTCATTCTTAAAGATGATGTTGATGCAGGTAAAATCGAATTCAAATATATTGACGGTCTTACAATTGAAAACCGTGCAAAAGTTATGAAAGCAATTCCTGACGATGTTATGGAAGAACTCAAGGCTTGTGACGTAATTCTTAAAGGACCTACAACAACTCCTCAGCAGGGTGACGGTCTCCCCAATATTGAAAGTGCAAACGTTGCTATGCGTAAGGCTCTTGACCTTTTCGCAAACGGTCGTCCCGTTAAAATCCCCGAAGAAGGTATTGACTGGACATTCTTCCGTGAAAACACCGAAGGTGCTTACGCAGTTGGTTCAAAGGGTGTTGATGTTGACGGCGAACTTGCTTTCGACTTCGTTGTTACAACTACTGAAGGCACAGAAAGAATTGCAAAACTCGCTTACGAATACGCTCGTAACAATAAAAAAGACAGAGTTTCAATTATCACAAAGGCAAACATCATCAAAACAACCGACGGTAAATTCCTTAACCTTTGCAAAAACGTTGCTAAGGATTATCCCGATATCACAACTGACGTATGGTACATTGTTATCACAACTGCAGAACTCATCGATAAAAAGCGTAGAACTGATTTCAAGGTATTCGTTCTTCCCAACCTTTACGGTGATATCATCACCGACGAAGCTGCGGAATTCCAGGGTGGCGTAGGTACTGCAGGTAGTGCTAACATTGGTAAACAGTACGCAATGTTTGAAGCAATTCACGGTTCTGCTCCCCGTATGGTTAAAGAGGGTCGCGGTCAGTATGCAGACCCCTGTTCAATGCTCAGAGCATCCGTGCTTCTTCTTTCACATATCGGCAAGCAGGATGAAGCAGACAAGCTCGAAAAAGCACTTGATATTTGTATGATTACCGAAAAGAAAATGGTTGTCACAGGTCGTGACAACGGTTGCACTTGTGAAGAATTCGGAAACTACGTTATGGAAACTCTTAAAACATTAGATTGATAAGGGCGATAAAAATGAAAAATAATAATCAGGTTTCAGTACCTGTTATAAAAAGACTCCCACGTTACCACCGATATCTCGAAGAATTAAAAAATATGGGTGTTGTCAGAATTTCTTCTAAAGAATTATCTCAAAGAATGGGACTGACAGCATCTCAGATTAGGCAGGATCTTAACTGTTTCGGTGGTTTCGGGCAACAGGGCTACGGCTATAATATTGAACAATTATACAATGAAATCGGACTTATTTTAGGTATCAATAAAAGGTCAAAGGCAATTATGATTGGTGCAGGTAATCTTGGTCACGCTATTGCCACTCACCTTCATTTTGAAAATCGAGGGTTTGACCTTGTTGGTATTTTCGATAATAATCCCAATGTTGTAGGAACTGAAGTTGGCGGTAAAATTGTGCTTAATTCTGCTGATTTAGAGGAATTCTGTAAAAAGGAAGAGCCTGTAGTTGCAATACTTTGTATTCCTGCCGAATATGCCGCTGAAAATGCAGACAAGCTTGTATCCTTGGGTATCAAAGGTTTTTGGAACTTCGCTCAATATGACCTAATGCACCGATATGAGGGTGTGGCTGTAGAAAACGTACACCTCGGGGATTCATTAATGACACTTTGCTACCAAATAAACAAATTATCTGACAATAACGAGGTCTGATTATGAAAAAATTAATGGATATTGATATTGTCGATATTATCCCTTTTTCAAAAGGTATAATTGTTGCGCGTAAAGATACAACTCCGGCAGGTAACACAAAGATATCTTTCTTTACGTATGATGTTAAGCTCGAAAGACCCACAGCAAGCACAAGAGGCGCATATCTTCTCAATAAGTTTGGCGAAAACTATGAAAAAATTGCAGAACAGTTAAGTGATTTTATATTCTGTGACGCTGCAACTTTACCCAACAAACATATTGCTGTTGCTTATTCAAGCGGTGAATTAGGATTGTTTAACGACAAGGGCGAATTATATTGGACGGGTGATTTACAATATAGAGATTATCCTATAAGTGGTGTTGCACCTGAAGGTAAGTACATTTGGTGTGTTGTACCTGAAAATAATTGTATTGTTCGTTACTGCCCTACCACCGGTAAAATTGTTTTAAGAATCGGTGGCGATTCTTCTACCGCATTTTTAAACCCTGTTTCAATTTCGGTCTACGACAACAAATTGTATATCTGTAATTACGAATCATGTAAAATCCGTACGGTAGATCTTAAAGACTACACAGTGGCTGACTATAAAACCTTTGAAGAGCCCGTTTACAGATACATTAAAACAAATGACCGTGAATTGGTTGAGCTTGAGTCAGGTGTATATATGCTTTAGTTGGTAAAATCAACAAATTACGACGTAACTTTTCTATATTTTAACTATTTACAAAACCCAAAAACAATATTACTATTGTATTGTAAACTTTTAAATCAATCTGTGAATTGATAAGGTTTTGTAATAACAAAATTCTAAGCCTTGTCTGTTCGGACAAGGCTTTTTTGAGGTTTTTTATGAAATTAAAAGCAGAATTAATGGATGAATCAGCCGTACAACGAGCGCTAACGAGAATTTCTCACGAAATAATCGAAAAAAACAAGGGTACGGACAATCTGGCATTTTTAGGTATTAAAACACGCGGTGTACCCTTAGCCAAAAACATAGTGAAAAAAATCGAGAGTATTGAGGGTGTTGAGCTCCCCTTCAGTGAGCTTGATATTAATCATTATCGCGACGATTTAACCGAAGCTCACGCAATACCGGAGGTTACAGAACGACCTATTGACTTTGATGTTACAGGCAAGGATATTATATTGGTCGATGATGTTCTTTTTACAGGAAGAACAGTCAGAGCCGCCATTGAGGCCATCTTCAGTTTAGGCAGACCGTCAAGTATTCAATTAGCAATTCTCGTAGACAGAGGTCACCGTGAATTACCCTTCAGGGCTGATTACGTTGGAAAAAACGTACCGACAGCTACTACCGAGTTCATTTCGGTGCTTCTTCCCGAAACAGACGGTTGCACTTCTGTAAAATTATATAGTTTATAAGCCGAAAGGCTATAATAAAAAACTTTTGGAGGTTTACTTATGAAGTTGATTTACAACGTCGATGATAAGCCCAAATTCGGACAACTTATCATTTTCGCAATTCAACAGTTGCTTGCCATTATGGCGGCTACCCTTGTTGTACCTGTTATTATTTCAGGTCAAACCGGGCATCCTATGAGTTCTGCTGCGGCACTTTTCGGTGCCGGTATAGGTACATTAGTGTATGTGGCATTCACAAAAAAGAAAAGTCCTGTTTTCCTCGGCTCGTCTTTTGCCTTTTTAGGCTCAATGGCAGCAGCATTTGCAGGCGGAGTTTCAATGAGTCTTGGGTTTCTCGGCTTGATCCTTGGTGCAATTTTTGCGGGTCTTGTTTATGTAATAATAGCAATTGTTGTTAAATTGGTCGGTGTTAATTGGATAGATAAATTAATGCCTGCAGTTGTTATCGGTCCCACAGTTGCAATTATAGGTCTTTCTTTGGCAGGAAACGCAATCGGTGACCTTACAACAGGTGGATTAAAGTACGAATCATCAGTTCTCGCCTTAGCAACAGATGCTAACGGTGTTGCACTTCCCGAAGTTATTGAAAACACTGTATTAGTTCCCTTTGCCGACAGTAAAATCGCTCTGATTTGCGGTCTTGTTACCTTGCTTGTTGTTTGTATTTCATCAGTATACGGTAAAAAGATGGGCAAACTTATCCCCTTTATTTTTGGTATTCTTGCAGGTTATGGTGTTGCATCCGTATTTACTGTTATCGGCAACATTGCCGGTATTGATGCGCTTAAAGTAATTGATTTCTCGCCTATTACAGGTTTATTTTCAGGAGGCGTGAATATAAATTCATTTATTCAAGTTCCGGATTTCACCTTCATTAACGCGATTAAAGGCTTTAAAGAAATCAAACCGGAATATGTTGTTTCAATTCTTGTGGCATATATTCCCGTTGCGTTTGTTGTTTTTGCAGAGCATATTGCAGACCATAAAAACATATCCTCAATTATTGAAAAAAACCTTCTTAAAGAACCCGGTCTTTCAAGAACACTTCTCGGTGATGGTGTAGGCTCAATGGTTGGCGCTATCTTCGGCGGTTGCCCCAATACAACTTACGGTGAATCGGTTGGTTGTGTTGCTATCACCAAAAATGCATCTATTTACACAATAATTACCGCCGCATTACTTGCTGTGCTCATATCCTTTATTGCACCATTTGTAGGTTTTGTAAATTCAATTCCTCCCTGCGTTATGGGCGGTGTGTGTATAGCCCTCTACGGTTTCATCGCAGTAAGCGGTCTTAAGATGATTAAAAAAGTTAATTTAGAAGCTAACAAAAATCTTTTTGTGGTTTCTACAATACTTATTGCAGGCATCGGTGGTCTCTCATTAACCTTCGGAAAAATACAGATTACAACTATCGCTTGTGCCCTTATACTTGGTATAATTGTTAACATTATTCTTTCAAGAAAAAAGGACGAAGAAGTGACCGAATAATTGACAGTACAAATTATTTATTATATAATTAAATAAACTTAACAAGGCATTACGCAAAGGCGTAGTGCCTTTGTTGTAAAGGAAGATGAATTATGATTTATAATGTTGAAACTAACGAATTTTCACTGGCAGTTAAAGAAGTGGGTGCTGAACTCAATTCATTTAAATCAAAGAAAACGGGTTTTGAATTTATATGGTGCGGAAATACGGATATCTGGTATGGTCAATCCCCCATTCTTTTCCCGATTATCGGCAGACTTCTTGATGATAAATACAGACTTAACGGTAAAGAATATACTATGCCTAAACACGGTATTGTCAGAAAGAAACCCTTTAAATTAATTGAAAAAACCGAAAACTCCCTTAAATTCATCCAATCTGATGATGCTGAGTCGCTGGCTGCTTACCCCTATCATTTTGATTTAATTGTCGAATTTAAAATTACTGAAAACGGTTTAAGTGTTACACATACAGTTATTAATAAAAATGACTCCATTATGTACTATTCTTTCGGCGCTCACCCTGCTTTCAATTGTGAAATTGGTGATTACCTTGAGTTTTCAGAAAACGAAAACCTTTTAACCGAGCGAATCGACCACGAATCAATTCTTATAGAAGAGAAATTCCCTGTTAGTATTGACGGTAATAAACTTACAATAACAAAAAATCTTTTTGACGATGATGCACTTATTTTAAGCGGATATAAATCAAAATCCGTTTCACTTAAAAGTAATAACCATAACCGCGTTGTTAAATTTAATTTTGACTCTCCTCTTTTAGGTATATGGGCAAAACCCGGTGCTCCTTATGTTTGTATTGAGCCTTGGTGGGGTGTTAACGACAACTACGACAAAAAGGACGACCTTTCACAAAAACGCGGTATTATGGCGCTCAATCCCAACGAAGAAAAAAGCTTCAATTGGAACGTCGAAATTTGTGAATAAATTACAGTTGACTACTCTCAAGTAATAATATAAAATATTATTGTAAAAAACGAAAGGCAATGGTGAATACTATGGCAGATAATTTTGAAAATAACGAATACGGTCCCGATCTTGTATCGGTTGTAGACGAAAATGGCGCACAACACACCTTTGAAGAGCTTGATAGAATTGAAACAGACGAAGGTCGTTTTATTGCACTCCTCCCCGTTTACACCGAAGCAGAAGAGATTCTTGATGATGATGGAGAATTAATTATTCTTTCAGTTGTTGAAGACGAAGATGGCGAGACTTATCTTGAGCCTATCGAGGATGAAAAGCTCTTTAACAAAATTGGTGAGCTTTTTGAAGAAAGACTCGCTGACTATTTTGAGTTTGACGAGGAATAATCGATTGAATTTAATTAATAATAATATTCCTGCTGTGTTCGATAAATGCGACTAATACTAACCCTATGACAAATAAAAGGGAGTCCAACTTCCGCGGCGGATTGCAGACCTCCCGTCATTGACGGACGAAGGGAGCGTGAAACCGTAGAGAGGACACCCACCTGCTGAAAGCAGGTTACTATTATCGCATCCGGCACGGCGGGGTAAAAAGAAAAATGAGTGACTCAGAAATCTGAGCCACTCTGTTTTTTATATTTTATTTTTCTGCTTCCATACGCTCTTTATAAGCTTTTCTCGCTATAGCTGCCTGAGCTTCCATTTCAGCGATTTCTTCTTTACGTCTTGCAATTCGTTCAACATACTCGGAAACATCAGTATATTTAACGGGAATATTCTGTTTCTTAATAAGAACGTTAATCACAATAATAATAACGAAACCTAAAATTACGAGGAATCCGCCAATTCCAATATTGCCTGAATATATTGCGCCGAAATTTTTCGTAAGCTGCGAGTTGAATATTAAGAAGGAAATAATACTAAGAACTGTGAAAGCAATACCGCAACAAGAAAGAGTTACATTACGTTTAAAGCCTTTGGGTGAACAGGAAACCGCATCGAAAGGAATATTAAGTATAGCAAACACCGCGGCTAAAAGTATAAATATAATGGCAGCGGCGTAGAAAATAAACGCAACTCTTGTTAAATCAGAACCCGTAATCATATCAACAAGAATATCAAACTTAAGGTTCATTATAATATCCATAACAACGTTAAGAATTGATATATCCTTATCTATAGTATTCCATGGCATATTAACGTTAACACTTGCTAAGGGAAGGAACATAACACCGATAGGAATCAACAGAGAAATAAGCCTGACTATTGAAAGCTTTGTACCAACAAAAGCGAACTTGATTCTGTCAATTTTGGGTTGCATTTTAATATGTTCTTCTTCAGCTTTGTCGGCATCGAGAGCCAATCTTTCCTGCTGATTGTAGTATAAAAGGTTAACACCGCATTTAGGGCATTCAGCCTTTATGTCTATCATTCTGAGTTTGTATCCACATTTTGGACAGTTAGCCATAATATCTCCTACCTATCAATAGAAATAATAGTATCTATTGAAGTATTATAACATAGTAATTTTGTATTTTCAATAAAAATACAATATTTTAAACTAAATTTTAGTTAAAATATAACGTTATTTTTTTGAAATGGCGATTTTAGCCTTCTCAACAATATTTTTGGCATCGAGGCCAAAGCAATGGAGAAGGTCAACTGCGGGACCGGATTTGCCGAATGTATCCTCAACACCAACCTTAACAACAGGAACGGGGAATTCACCGCAAACCGCATCACATACTGCATCACCAAGACCACCGATGATATTATGTTCCTCTGCGGTAACAATACAACCTGTCTTTTTTGCGGCAGCCACAACTGCCTCTTTATCAAGCGGTTTAATTGTGTGCATATTAATAAGCTCGACAGAGATTCCTTCTGCTTCAAGTGTTTCGGCAGCCTCAATCGCCTCTTTAACCATAAGACCGGTGGCAATAATTGTGACATCATTACCCTCTTTAAGAGTAACAGCTTTACCAATTTCAAACTTATAATCTTCATTAAAAATTCTCGGAACTGCAAGTCTTCCGAAACGCATATAAACAGGTCCGTCCATTTCTGCAGCTGCAAGAACTGCCGCACGAGCTTCAATATCATCTGCAGGGTTAATAATAACCATACCCGGAATTGAACGCATTAAAGCAATATCCTCGCAACACTGGTGACTTGCACCATCCTCACCAACGGAAATACCCGCGTGAGTTGCACCGATTTTTACATTAAGATGAGGATAACCAATTGTATTTCTTACCTGTTCAAAGGCTCTACCTGCAGAAAACATAGCAAATGAGCTTGCAAAAACTGTGTAACCGGTTGTGGCAAGACCAGCGGCAACACCCATCATATTCGACTCGGCAATGCCTGTATCAAAGAATCTGTCAGGAAAAGCCTTTTTAAAACCACCTGTTTTTGTAGCAGCGGCAAGGTCGGCATCAAGAACAACCACATTGGGATTTTTTTCACCTAATTCTACGAGAGCTTTACCATAAGCATCACGTGTAGCAACTTTAATTACATCAGCCATTATAAAGCCTCCAATCCGTTAAGAACTTCATCAAGTTCATTCATAGCTGTTTCGTACTGTTCAGCATTAGGTGCAGCACCGTGCCAGTTAACCTGGTTTTCCATAAAGGAAACGCCTTTACCTTTTACTGTTTTTGCAACGATTGCGGTTGGTTTGCCCTTACAAACACGAGCTTGGTTAAGTGCATTTTCAATTTCATCAAAAGAATGACCGTCAATCTCAATTACGTTCCAACCAAAAGCGGCAAACTTTTCAGGAATGGGATAGGGAGAGTTAACTTCTTCAACAGTACCGTCAATCTGAAGATTATTATTATCAACGAATGCAACAAGATTATCTAATTTCTTAGCTGCTGCATACATTGCTGCTTCCCAAACCTGACCTTCTTCAATTTCACCGTCACCGAGAATTGAGTATACACGGAAATCTGCATTCTGAAGTTTAGCACCAAGAGCCATACCACAAGCGGCAGAAATACCCTGACCCAATGAACCTGTACTGATATCAATACCGGGAAGGCATTTCATACTGGGATGACCCTGAAGTCTTGAGCCGATTTTACGAAGGGTTTTAAGTTCCTCAACGGGGAAATAACCTCTCTCAGCCATAACTGCATAAAGAGCAGGTGCCGCATGACCTTTTGAAAGAACGAATCTGTCTCTTCCGGGCATAGCAGGATTTGAAGGGTCGATATTCATTTCTTTAAAGTAAAGATAAGAAATAATATCCGCAATGGAAAGTGAACCACCGGGATGACCTGATTTGGCATTAAAAGTACCTTCAATAATACCCTTACGGACATTACAGGCAACTTTTGCCAATTCTTTTTTGGCAACAACGTCCATAAATAAACCTCCGTTTATAAAATATAATTTTTTTCTAAGTAATTTATAAAATCAGCAACCGCACCCTTATTGCAATGACAGGCAACATACTCGCAAAAATTTTTAATATCGTCGGGAGCCTGACCGCAACAAGCGGGATGGTTTACTGTTTTTAACATATCAACATCATTATAATAATCACCAATTGCAGCAGTGTTTTCAGAGGAAATACCAAGAATGCAACGAAGCTTTTCCACACCTGCACCCTTGTTAACACCCTTATTAACAACCTCTAAAGTAAAAGGCGATGTTAAAAAGCAATCAAAGTAGTCATTATACTGAGTTTTAATTAAATTCTGAATTTTTCTGATTAGTCCACTTGTACCGAAAAATGAAACTTTACCCCATACACCTCTTGGTAAATCATCCGTTTTCTTGCAAAGTTTATAATTAAGTTTATCTATTTTAGAAATAACGTAACCATAAATACATTTCCT
Source organism: Acutalibacteraceae bacterium (assembly GCA_045592665.1). Classification (GTDB taxonomy): domain Bacteria; phylum Bacillota; class Clostridia; order Oscillospirales; family Acutalibacteraceae; genus DTU089. Next base: position 16,975 of record JAZNVE010000147.1, on the reverse strand, counting down.
TGTAGCAAGGTAAATAATATCAGTACCAAAAACAGTTAACTGCAATGTCTTGTACTTTGAAAAAATATCAAGAATTATTTTTTCGCCGTCGGATGTAATGGGGTTGAAATAAATAGTTTCCGATTTGCCGAAATCGTAAATACCCGCACCGTTCAAAAAAATCGCAGGGGTTTTGATACCTAACTTATTATAATGAATCGACAATGATTGAAGATTCCTACCCGAGCACAGAGTAAAAGTTCCGCCATTTTCAACGTATCTTTCAATTGCACTCTTATTAACGGAAGGTAACTTCATTGATTTATCATTAAGTGTACCGTCAATGTCGGAAACAAGCAACCATTTGGAATAATCGTTTTTCATTAAGATATTCTCCTGAGAAAATCTTTAAAGTAATCAGGCAAATCAGTTGTAAACTCAAGATACTCCCCTGTTACGGGATGAATAAAACCAATTGTCGAAGCGTTAAGGCACTGCCCTTGTAAGCCGTAAGTTTTTTTTGAATTTCCGTAAACAACATCACCTGCAACAGGTGTGCCTCTGTATGCCATATGAACTCTAATCTGGTGTGTTCTTCCGGTTTCAAGCTTTACTTTAAGATAAGTAAAACCGTTAAAACGTTCAAGAACCTCAAAATGTGTTACAGCATTCTTTGAATTTTTTTCTGTTACCGCTTGTTTTTTTCTGTCTTTAGGATGTCTGCCGATGGGTGCATCAACCGTACCCGAATCATCCTTGATATTGCCGACCACAACTGTATTATACACTCGTGTAAAGTTATGTTCTTTAATCTGCTCGGCTAAACCTTTGTGCGCAAAATCGTTCTTCGCTACAACAAGCAGACCACTTGTATCTTTATCTATCCTATGTACAATTCCGGGGCGTATAACCCCATTTATGCCTGATAAAGAGTCACCACAATGATGTAATAAAGCATTCACAAGTGTACCACTGTAATTGCCGGCAGCAGGATGAACTACCATTCCCTTGGGTTTATTAACAACCAAAAGATGTTCATCTTCGTAAACAATATCAAGAGGAATATCTTCCGCTTCAACCGAAAGATTGACGGGTTCGGGAATTTCTATTGATATTACATCACCTTTTGTAACCGAATACTTTTTGTTACTAACAACACCATTGACAAGTATATTACCGTTTTCAATAAGCTGTTGTGCACTATTTCGTGATAAATCGGTACAAAGTAAGGTAATTGCCTTATCAAGTCGATAACCGATAAGCTCATCGGTTACAAAACAATCAATCTGCTCCATTATTGCTCTCCGTAGATTTGACCGATTCACAGGAATTCGGGGCATCATCCTTGTATTTGTTTTTTACTCTTATAAAATCCTTTATAAAGTCATAAATAAGGAAGCCTATTAACAAAAAAGCACTAACGGTAATAAGGCAATCAGCAAAATTAAAAACAGCAAAATTTATGAAAATCGGTTCAATAAAGTCTATAACATAACCTAAGCGAATTCTATCAATGATATTACCTATTCCGCCTGAAATCATCATAACTAAGCATACATTCATAAACTTCGATCTGCTCTTATTTGTAGCCAACAAATATACAGCACCAGCCAACAACAAAACAGAAAAAACAGTCAAAAAAGCAGTATGCTCCGAAAAAGAACCAAAAACAGCACCTGTATTTTCTACATACCTAAAGCGTAAAAAACCTTCAACAATAGTAAAATACTCACCATTAGAAAGATATTCAACCGCAAGGTACTTGAAAAATTGGTCTGCACCAACAAGTATAGCAGATACAATAACAGCTATAACAACAAACATAAGTTAACTCCTGACTATTATTTCCATTTACCGAAAAAGCCTTTTTTCTTAGGTTTTACATCCTCATCGTCTGTGCTGATGCTTTCGATAGATTCGAAAAATGAAGTACTGCTACTAAAATTATCATTAACAGAATCATCTTCTTTATCCGAAGGCTTTTCTCCTACATTATCGAAAGACATATCTTCTGTCTCACTATCACTGTTTACATCTTCAAAGCCATCAAAACGCAAATCGTTGGTGTTAACTGCAAAGCCTCTTGAAATAGGAATATCAGCCGATTCTTGAACAGCAAAGGTTTCATCAAGATTTTCTGTATCGAATTCTTCATTATCCGATTCAGTAGTATCCTCGGTTTCAAATTCTTCCTCAATATCAATATCGTTATCATTATCAGCTTCCCGGACACTATCTTCGGGGAGCTCTACATACTCAAGAACAACATCATCTGCATTTTTTGAAATATCGCTATCCTCAAATGCATTTTCGATTTTTGACATATCAATCTCCTCATCGACAGGAGGATTTTCGATTTTTGAAGCTTCCTCAACGGCTATTTCGGGAAGCTTAGAAATCATTTCAATATGTGTCTTATATTGGGCAAGAATTGATGCTCTGAACTCAGCAACCTCTTTTTTAAGCATTTCATAGTGAAGTGACTCACTTGTTACGGTTCTGTTGGCAGCGCCCATCGCATCACTGGCGCTATCGTTAGCTGCAATAAGTATACCGTGTGCCTTTTCTTTCGCTCTGTTTAAGATTTCCTCTGCTTTATCGCGAGCAACAGACATAAGTAAATCAGAATCGGCTATCGCTTGTTTTTCCGCATCCTCTTTAATAATTTGTGCTTCGCCTTTTGCCGCCGCAAGAAGAGCCTCAGCTTCTAACTTAGCATCTTCAGAAGCAGCCTGAGCATCACGGACTATAATGTCCGCCGCTTTTTGAGCACTTAAAACCGCCTGTTTTATATCAACTTCATCTTTTTTATACTGTTCAAGTCTGTCCGCCAGAAGGCTGACACGCTTAATAAGCTCGCTGTTTTCACAATACATTCTTTCATAACTAATAAGAACTTCCGCAAAAAAAGCATCAACCTCCTCCGCCTTATAAGCATTACGTCCCACAGATTTAAACTCGTACTGTCTGAGTTGAGAAGGTGTCATCATAATACATTCCCCGTTTCCACTAAATTAAATTAAAAGAATACGCCTGTGCTCTCAAGTTCATCGAGAAGGTCACCGGAAACATTAACATTATAAGGAGTAATAATATACGTATTGGTAGAAACCTTTTTAAGCTGACCACCGTTAGCATAAGCTACACCGTTAAGAAGGTCAATAAGACGTCTTGCTACATCTTTACTTGCAGCCTCAAGGTTAAGAACAACTGTTCTTTTTTCGTTAAGATGATCAGCAATTGCGCGTGCATCTTCAAATTTATCAGGCTTCACAAGAACAACCTGAAGCATAGCAGTAGTACGAATATCAACAACTCTGCTGGGATCATTTGAATAAGTAGCCTGTCTCCTTGAACGAGGCGATGCCTTAGGTGCTTCTACATCGTAATCACGCGCAGAAGAAAAAGAGGTTGTTTCAAAACCTTCTGAGGTATTTTCCTCTGTTGCCTCATCATATTCATCGTCTGAAGCATTAATTAATTTTTTGAATAAATCTGTAAATGCCATAATAAAAACCTCCAATTATTTATAAATACGGGCTCCAAAAACAGCAGAGCCAATTCTTACAAGATTTGAACCGTGAATTATTGCCTCTTTATAATCCCCGGACATCCCCATAGAGAGAATACTAAAATCAAAGTTAGGATAATTACCGGCTTTGATTTCATTATAAAAATCACTCATTGCAGAAAAGTATTTTTCCGCTTCAGAGGGTGAATCACATACCGGCGGTATAGTCATAAGCCCTTTTACCTTTATAGATGGCAACTCGGAAATTTCACAAAGCGACTCGAGGAAAGCACCTTTATCAAACCCTGTCTTACTGTCTTCATCACCTATATTAATTTCGAGCAAAATATCCATTGTTTTATTAATTTTTGATGCTTCGTCCGAAATTACTTTCGCAAGCTTTAAACTGTCCACAGATTGAATCATATCAACAAACGGAACAATTTTTTTGACCTTATTAGTCTGTAAATGACCGATAAGGTGTTTTTCTACACCCTCAAGCTTCAGTTCATCCTTTTTGGAAAGAAATTCCTGAACCTTGTTTTCACCGATTAAATCAATACCGCACTCAGTAATAGCATAATTAATATAATCAACATCTACGGTTTTTGTAACAGCCATTAATCTGACATCGCTCGCATTTCTGCCGGATTTAATCGTAGCTTCAATAATATCATTGCGGATTTTTTTTAAGTTTTCGGAAATTGAAACAAATTTTTCATCACACAAGTTTGTTGTCATACAGCTCAACTCCCTTCGTAACAACTTTATCGTAAAGTTTAATGTAATCAGATTCACCATCGGGATTATCGACCAAAGTGTAGCTGTCGGTAGAATGAACGATATGAATCTTTCTGAAACCGAGCAAGTTACCCCTTACAACATAAACGCCTTTTTCACCATCAACAGTACGTATTGCGGAATTAGGTATTTTATACCCCTTATATTCTTCGGTAATAATCTGCAAATCCTCAATTCGTAAATCTGACAGACTTTCATCCATAAGGTCACAGGATAAAATCAAAACTGTTTTTTCACCTGTTCTTTCGCCTATTTTGTGTAAATTCACAGGCAATTTTTCTATACCATCATAGGGAAAATTAACATAAATCTGTTTATTATAAGAAAGGTTAACCGTATCATCCGTATCAACAGAACAAACAATATACCACTTAAATGAACCTACAACACGACCGATAACATCTTCTGAAACCGATACAGGCTTTGATTGAATTGCTTTTTCAACAAGCTCAGATGTTAATTCATCTATTTTGGAAAAATCGATAGCTTTTTCATATCCGTCTGCACCACTGATATAGTAACCCGGTGTGTCACTTTTTATTTCAGTGTACGAATACTTTTGATTCTCAAGCTGTGACAATTCATTTTTTAAATTTGCCAGGTCTTCAGAAAAATCAAGCTGCTCGCCTACGGCAATTTGCTTACCTGTTAATGAGTCTCTGTAAGTATTTGCGTATTGTATTGCATCATCATAATTATGTGTGTCACGACATTCAAGAAAATCAATTAATTCGTTATCTATTTTCTCGTCCAAAGTATTTATGTTAAGTGTCTGTAAATTAGCTTGACCGGATAACTCTTCATAATGCTTAATATTTTCTTGCAGTTCGCTTATTTTAAGATAAGAAACAGCATCGTCGGACGAAGCAAACACCATAGAAACTGTATCACCCTTGGCTACCCTCTCACCGTTTTCAGCAAAAGATACAGTAGTACCTTTTATGTCATTGGTAATAAAATGTTCATCGCGCACCACAAAACCGACGGTATCAATAGTTTTATAAACGGTTTCATTCAAAGCAAACTGCGTTTCCATTTCTGCTTTAGAAAAAAGCACCGCCTGGTATATAACATAAGCTGCAACGAAGAATAAAGCGACAATAACAGCAGCTATTTTGAATTTTAAATTATTTTTTTTCAAGTCGCTTCACCTTCTAAAAATTTATTAATTAATCCGTAAACCTCATCCGTAATGTCAAAATCATTCAAATCCGGATGAAACCAATGAATTTCAGGATTACGCTTAAACCAGGTTAATTGACGTTTAGCATAACGTCTTGTACTGCGTTTAAGTTGGTCAACACACTCATCAAGTGTTTTTTCACCATCAAGGTATGGCTTTAATTCCTTACATCCGATTGAATTGAAAGAGGTTTTCGAGGGATTACATGCAAAAAATGTACGCGCTTCATTCAAAAGCCCCTTTTGGAGCATTAGATCAACACGCAGATTAATGCGGTCATATAACTTTTCGCGCTCATTATATGAAATACCTATGTATAATGGCTCAATATCGGACTCGACCTCATGAGAGCGCATAGTCTGTTGAGTTATTGTTTTACCCGTAGTTTTATATACTTCGAGGGCTCTTATAACACGCACGGTATTGTTTGGGTGAATTTTTTCCGCCGCCTCGGGATCAATATCACGAAGTTTATTATGCATAAACTCCGCACCTTTTTCATTCAATTCTTTAAACAACTCACTTCTCACGTCATCCGAAGATGCATCATCAAGAAATTCAGTGTTAGTCAAAAATGAATCTATGTAAAGCCCCGTACCCCCAACTATAACAGGAAGCTTTCCTCTTGAAACAATGTCGTCAAAAACCATTCGGGCATCTTTACAATAATCGGAAACACTGTACTTTTGGGTAACATCAAGAAAATCTATGAGATGGTGTTTTACACCATCCATTTCAACAGAGTCGGGTTTAGCAGTTGATATCTGAAGACCTTTATAAATCTGCATTGAGTCGGCAGAAATAACCTCACCGTTAAACGCCTTACAAATATTAACACCAAGGGCGGTTTTACCCGAGGCAGTAGGACCGACTACAACAACTGCTTTACGTTTCAATGATATTCTCCTTAGATAATTCGTCCGAATTGCTTTTCAAGCTCACGTTTCGTCATTTCCACCATTACGGGTCTACCGTGGGGACAATAACGGATATCTTTATTTGCGAGTAATAAACCAACAAATTTTTCTGCCTCATAGGATGAGGTGAAATTACCCGCCTTCACCGCCGCACGACAAGCCATTGAATGAAGAATCCAATCAAGTTTTTCGGGCAATACGGTTTTTATGTTTTTTGAAAGATAACCTGCAACTTCGGTTATAATTTCGTCAATGTTTTCGTTTACCAATTCAGGCGGACACGCACTTACTTTAACGCATCTGTCACCAAAATCCGAAACTTCATACCCCGCCTTTTCGAGTAAATCAATATTTTCAATAACGGCAGAATACTCATCCGCAGACAGATTCACAGAAACCGGCATAAGCATCATTTGTGACTCGCCTTTAGCCTGTGATTTGAATTTTTCAAACAAAATCCTCTCGTGAGCGGCGTGTTTATCAATAATTATAAGTTTACCTTCAACTTCCGCCATCAGGTAAGTGTTAAAAGCCTCGCCGATATATCTGTATTCGGGAATTTCAGGCTCACTTACATTTATGACTTCTGTTTCAGTTTCTTTTTTTATATCGTATTCAACAGAAGGTTCATTATCAACCAAAACAGGCTCAACTATAACAGGTTCAGTCTTTTCAATTTTGGTTTCAACCTGTTCCTGAACTTTTTCTTCAACAATTTTAATCTGAGGTTTGTAATATTGCTCTTTTAAAAAATCGAATTGCTTAGGTTCATTTTTTTCGGGAGCACTTACTTTATCCTCATATCCCGTAACAGGTTTACCGAATTCTTTGATAATAAAACTACGCTCGTATTTTTGTGTTACAGGGGCAACCTGAGAAATTTTAAGTTGTTCGCCCTTCTGTGCAGGTTCAACAAAGGCTTTCGCTTCGTTAAAAGTTGCCTGTGGACGTGTAAAATCCGAATTAAGGGTAGTTAATACGGTGTTATACACTGCTTCGAAAACTCGTTTTTCTTCGTAAAAACGCACCTCAGTTTTTGCGGGATGCACGTTAACGTCAACTGTTTCAAAAGGCATATCAAGAAACAGAACACAACCCGGGTATTTCCCTACCATAATTGAATTTTTATAAGCATTCTCTAAAGCAGTAAGGAAAATAACACTTTTAACATAACGTTTGTTTACAAAGAATGTCTGCATAGTACGATTACCGCGACCCGCAGTAGGTTTAGTAACGAAGCCATGAACCTTAATACCCAAATGTTCACCATTTACGGGTAATAACTGTGCCGTAAACTCTTTACCAAAAACTGCGTACACGGCAGACTTAAGATTGCCGTCACCGGGTGTCTGGAAAGCAAGCTTTCCGTCTCGGATGAATTTAAAAGCTATGTGCGGATTAGAAAGAGCAATTCGTTCAAGAATGGTAGCTATATAGTTGCCCTCCTGAACATCTTTTTTCAGAAATTTTAGTCGGGCAGGAATGTTATAGAACAAATCCCTGACAATTATGGTTGTACCGACGGGTGAACCTGCATCATCAATAAGTTTTTCTTCGCCACCCTCTATAACGTAACGAGTACCTATATCAAAGCCCTGAGCCGTTGTCATAATTTCAACCTTTGAAACTGAACATACGGATGCCAATGCCTCACCCCTGAAACCGAGAGTTGTAATAGCATCAAGATCTGAAACGGAATTAATTTTACTGGTAGCGTGACTTATAAAGGCTTTAGGAACATCTTCGCGCTCAATACCGCAACCATTGTCCGTAACCCTTATATACGTTTTACCGCCATTTTGTATTTCAACTATAATTTTAGTTGAGCCGGCATCTATTGAGTTTTCAACAAACTCTTTTATTACCGAAGAGGGACGCTCAACAACCTCGCCGGCTGCAATAAGGTCAGCAATATTTTTAGGTAAAACATTAATGCGAGGCATATTCATCCCCCTTTCAAAATTAATCAGAGTGTTTTAGCATCCTTTTGAAGTTCAAATAAAACAGTCATCGCCTCAATAGGAGTTAAAGTATTAACGTCAATATTCTTGAGTTTTTCAATTAAAACATCTTTACCACCGGATGTAAATGAAAGTTGCAAATCATCATCCTCTGAAACAACCGGTGCAGAAACATTCTGAGATACATTTACAGGTGCTTGTGATTCTAATGTAGCAAGAATCTTTTTGGCATTTTCCACTACAACTTTCGGTACACCCGCAAGTTTTGCAACTTCAACACCGTAACTACCGTCCGCAGGACCTTTAACAATTCGTCTGAGGAATGTTATATCGTCGCCACGTTTCTTAACGGAAGTATTGTAGTTCTTAACACCGTCTATTTTATTTTCAAGTTCTGTAAGCTCGTGATAATGTGTAGCAAATAAAGTCTTAGCACCGATTTTCTTTTTATCGGCGGTGTATTCGAGAACAGCCCTCGCTATACTCATACCGTCATAGGTAGAAGTACCTCTGCCTATTTCATCAAATACAATAAGGCTCTTGGACGTTGCATTGTTAAGTATATCAGCAACCTCGGTCATTTCAAGCATAAATGTTGACTGACCTGCAGATAAGTCGTCCGATGCACCCACTCTTGTAAAAATCTTATCTACAATACCGATTTTAGCGTATGAAGCGGGAACAAAACTACCTATCTGAGCCATAAGTGTTATTATGGCAACCTGTCGCATATAAGTGGATTTACCCGCCATATTGGGACCTGTAATAATTGCGGTCCTGTTATCACGACAATCGAGATGAGTGTCATTAGGAACAAAGGGCGCACCGCTTAACATAAGTTCAACTACGGGATGACGACCGTTTTCAATAATTATCTCATCGGATGTATCAATTTCGGGTCTCACATAGTTATTATTGACTGCAGTGTATGCTAAAGAGCAAATAGCATCAAGTCTTGCAATTGCTCTTGCGGTAGTTCTAACTCTCTCGAGTTGATCGGCAATCTGAGAACGAATAGCAACAAATAACTCGTATTCAATACGAACTATTCTTTCCTGAGCGCCAAGAACCTTTGACTCAAGTTCTTTAAGTTCCTGAGTAATATATCTTTCGCAATTTGTAAGCGTTTGTTTTCTTATGTAATGGTCGGGCACAAGGTCTTTGAAAGAGTTGGTAACTTCGATATAGTAACCAAAAACTCTGTTGTACCCGATTTTTAATTTTTTGATACCTGTTTTTTCCTGTTCTGCCTGTTCAACGGCGGTTAAATAATCTTTTCCGTTGTTAACAATATCACGCAGAGTATCAAGCTCATCATTGTAGCCGTCGCGAATCATACCACCCTCACGTACCGAAAGAGGTGGATTTTCGCAGATAGCATCCGTTATGAGTGAATTGACATCCTGAAGCAAGTCAATATCATCAAAAACAGATACAAGCATTTTGGATTTAACATCCGAAATAGCGGATTTTATATTCGCCAACTGGTCAATAGTCTGACTTAAGGTTTTAAGTTCCTTTGCGTTGGCACTACCATAAACAACACGGGTCATAATTCTTTCTAAATCAAAAATATCAGAAAGACTTCCCATTAACGAATCAAGTAAAATTGTATCGGAGGAAAGCTCCTCAACTGCATTCTGTCTTAAAATAATTGAAGAATAATTTATAAGAGGTTGCTCAACCCAAGTTCTCATAAGGCGCTTACCCATAGCAGTTTTGGTATGGTCAAGAACCCATAAAAGACTTCCCCTCTTCTCGCGACGTATCTGAGTTTCAGTTAACTCAAGATTACGCCTTGCAGATAAATCAAGCGAAAGAAAACTGTCTTCATTATAAAAATCCACATCATTTATGTTTTCAAGCTCAGTTTTCTGAACGCTTTTAAGATATTCTACCGCAACGCCGAAAGCATATATAAGTGCAGGATTCTGTTCGAATTTTTCAAACTGACCATCAACATCGGAAATGTGAGAAAGAACAGAAGATTTTAAGGCTTCAAAATCATAATCCTTTTCATTAACAATCTGATAATCCACAGAAAGCCTGTTTTTAATAAAATCAGAAACAGATTTAACAGAAGCAGCATACTTGTTAAGTATAACCTCACTTGGTAGGTAACAACCAAGTCTGTTAATTATATACTGAGATGCGTTATCCGTGGTACTGTCAAGGTGAACCTCACCGGTTGAAACATCAACAAAAGCAAGACCACAGCTCTTATCGGTAATAAAGACGGAAGCGAGATAGTTATTTTTGCTCTCATCAAGCATATTGCTTTCGATAACCGTACCGGGGGTTACAATTCTGACAACATCACGTTTTACTATGCCCTTAGCAGTAGCCGGATCTTCTACCTGTTCGCAAATTGCAACCTTGTATCCGCGGGAAACAAGCTTTGCAATATACGAATCAGCGCTGTGGAACGGAACGCCACACATAGGTGCGCGTTCCTCCTGACCGCAATCTCTCCCTGTGAGCACGAGTTCAAGCTCCTTGGATGCAATTTTTGCATCTTCAAAGAACATCTCGTAAAAATCGCCCAGACGGAAAAACAAAAGCGTTTCCGGGTAATTCTGTTTAATTTGAAAATATTGTTCCATCATAGGAGAAAGCTTAGCCATTTTTTACCTCAGCAATTAAAAAATTTTATTAGTGGCAACCACCGCAGCTGTCACAGCTACCGCTACAGTGATGCTCCTGCTCGGGTGAGCAAGTAGCGGGATCCTGACCGTCAACACAACAAGCAAGAATACCCATAATCTCGTTCATCATTTCATCAACAGCGTTTTTGGCTGCTTCAAATTTAACCATATTACCATTGAGCATAATCTCACGATATTTTTCTTCGAATTCTTTAGCAAACTGTTCCATTTTAGCTGCGTCTGCTTCATCACCCTTAGCTGCTTCATTCTGGTAGTTAAGCTGAATAAGGTTGATACTACCGATAAGGTTATTGAGAGCATCGTCCTGTTCGTTTGCTTTTCTTGCTGCCTCGTATTCTTTGTAACGAGGATCTTCCTGAATTGCAGCACCAAGCTGTCTTGTGATTTCAATTACTGTCATTTTTGTGTACTCCTTGTATATAAAAATTTCAACAATGAAACATTGTTTATTTTGTTATTCGCCACGAGCCGCGGCGATTTCCTCCTGAACTTTAAGAAGTTCGAGGAACCATTTTGTTTTTTCTTTCTTTGTAAAGGGGTCGGGCATTGATGCGGCGGGTGTTCCTTTACGTGGTGAATAAATAAAGGTAAACATTGAGCCGTACTCAACCTCTTTAACTAAAGACAAAGTATCGAGAAACTCTTCATAAGTTTCGCCCGGAAAACCGACAATGATATCAGTAGTAATATCAACATCGGGCATTTTATCTTTGGCATATTTTATAAGTTCAAGATAATGCTCTCGGGTATAGTGCCTGTTCATTTCTTTTAAAATACGATTGTTACCCGATTGAACAGGTAAGTGAAGATGTCCGCAGAAATGTTTGCTTTCGGCAAGAACATCCAAAAGTTCAAAACTACAATCCCTCGGATGTGAGGTCATAAAATCAAACTTAAAGTCGCCCTCAATTGAGTCAATCTCACGGATTAATTGAGCAAAATTCATTTGGAAATCGCAATTTTTACCATAAGAGTTAACATTCTGACCTAAGAGAGTTATGAGTTTATAGCCTTCGGACACAAGTTTTTTAGCTTCATCTAAGATTGTTTCGGGTCGCCTGCTACGCTCCCGCCCCCTTACGTGGGGCACTATGCAATAAGAGCAAAAATTATTACAACCGTACATTATGGGAAGCCACGCATTATTGCCACTGTCACGCACCGTAGGCAAACCCTCAGCGATAACCCCCTCACTATCATCAATACAGAAAACTCTTTTACCCGTACAAAGGACTTTTGACACCAATTCCGGCAATTTGTGAGTAACGTGAGTGCCAAAAACAAGGTTGACAAACGAATAACTTTTTTTTATTCTTTCGGCTATATGCTCTTGTTGCATCATACAACCACAAAGAGCAATAATTAAGCGGGGCTTGTCCTTTTTATATTTCTTTAAAGCACCTACATTACCGAAAACCCTATCTTCAGCGTGTTCACGAATTGCACAGGTGTTGTATAAAATAAAATCCGCTTGTGAATCATCGTCACAAAGAACATATCCCATTTCAACAAGCATACCCTTAATATGTTCGCTGTCTGCTACATTTCCTTGACAACCATAGGTGTGAACAAATGCCTTGGGTGGTTCTGTTGGAAAACGGGCATTTAAAACACTGTTGACTTTTTCGGAATATTCTTTTTGTTTAAGCAATTCCGATTCACTGACCCAAATATCTTTTTGCAAAACTTTCACCTTAAATTACGGTTGAATAAGCCAACCTAAAATATCATTATAGATTTTATCTTTAGAATCCTCGTTCAAAATCTCGTGACGGCAACAAGGATAAATTAATACTGTGGGTTCATGACCCGTTTCAACGAGAGAATCCGCACAATCAATAGGACCTTTACCGTTAAAGCCGACGGGGTCAAGGGCCCCCGAAATAATAAGAATGGGTAAATCCACAGGAATGGTAGCGGGCCACATTTTATCACAAGCTAAAATACCGATTGTTGCAAGGTCTCTCATACCCGCAAGAGAAAGCTCCTGACCGCAAAGAGGGTCTTTAATATAATTTTCAACATTCTCTCTGTTCAAGCTGAGCCAGTCAAGGTCGGTCTGTTTATCGGAAATACGAAGCGAAGAAACCTTATTAAGCATTGAAGCCAAAGTATGATTAACAGTTCGAGGACCAAATTTTTCGACTGCCTTTTCAATGGTATCAACAAACATCGAAAGACCCGAAGGAACCTGAGCAGTACCGCAAATAATAAGACCGGCAAGCTCTAAACCGAAGGTACTTGCATATACTCTCGCACAGAGTGAACCCATACTGTGGCCGAAGAGATAGTAAGGCAAGTCGGGATAACGCCTATGCATAATGTTATAAAGAATATGCATATCATCAACAAAACGGCGGTAACCTTCTTTTTCAGCAGTAAAACCCAAATCGGCTTCACTTGCGACGGATTTACCATGACCAATATGATCATTACCGCAAACCACATAACCGTTTTTAGCAAGAAATACGGCAAAATCGTTATACCTTGCAATATGTTCACAAACGCCGTGAGCTATCTGAAAAACTCCTTTGAGCTCAACCGAATCATCGTACCATATTAGGGTGTGAATCTTATCAACACCCGTTGAGGAATTAAAATAAGCTTCCTTTTTTATAATTGCCATAATACGTTCCTCCTTCAGTCAAATGAGCAAAAACAATATTCACCCACTATTAAAATAATGATATCACAATGCGGTACTATTTTCAAGATTAAATAACGCATATATTGTAAAATTATTAACAAATATTTATGTTAATTTTAATATAATTTGGAGCTATCTGTAAGTTGTTCTTGAATTTAACAATAATGTGTGTTAAAATGTAGAAAGTTATATGCACATTACTTGACGGAGGATATGTTATGACAACGGAATTTAACACAAATTCAAAAGCAATAATCATCGGTCTTACTGACACCGGAGAGAAAATTCCCGCTGCTTCGGGAAGAATATCTACTCAGCCCGGTACTGCTCTTGAAATACTCGAATTATCAAAGGATGCCGAGAAAAACGCAAACCTCATTTCAAAGGTAACGCGCTCGGGTCATAATTCAACCGTGGAGCATACAGTCTTCAACCTTGCTTTCCAGAATGTTTCGGTGCTTGTAGAGCAATTTATAATAGAGTTTCGTCTTGCATCATTTACCGTTAAATCAAGGCGTTATGTTGACTTTGCAAAATTAGGTTACTATGTGCCACATTTCGCTTCAAAATCCGTTCATGACAAATATATGGCTCATATGGACTACCTCTACAAGGAATACGAGTCATTTATCGAAGCAGGTGTTCCAAAAGAGGATGCGCGTTTCCTCTTACCATACTCACTTTACAGTAACTTCTACTGCACGCTTAACGCCCGTGAAATGATAAATATGCTCTATGCTATGATTTACGGCAGAGGTGCTGATTTTGCGGAAATTAAAGCCCTTGGTGAATCCTTACTCGAACAAGCAAGAAGACTCACACCCGGTATTTTTACAGATTTCGAAAACAGACGCCCGACAGTTCAGGATGTACCGAAATTCAACTACAAGCCCGACCTTGACTTAATCAAAGATGAGGTGCCCGTTGAACTTCTCAGTTACACTCCCAATGCATCAAAAGTAATTGCAAGAGCGGCTCTTATTGAAGCCTGCAACCTTCCCACGGCACAGATTGAAAAAATCACAGATGACGAAAACGAATGTGCTTCAATCATCAAAACGGTTATCAATTCAAAAAGACAACGTCCCCTTGAAGCAGCAACATTCACTTTCCGTATCAATAACGTTTCTCTCTCTTGTTTAACCCATTTCGCAAGACATAGAATTCAGTCAATCGGTATTCCCGCCCTCACATTAACCGACAGAAGGAGACACATTTTACCCGAAACCATCGCCACTAAACCCGGTCTTAAAGAAAGATATTGTGATGCTTTCGCCAAAACAGCCGATTTATATGACGAATTAAAGAAAAATGGTGTTTGCGACGAATTACTCGCTTATTTACAGTTAAGCGGTAACACAGTTGATATCGTAACAACAATAAACGGTCGTGAACTTCTCTTATTTATGAAGTTACGTTCTTGCAACCGTGCACAATGGGAAATCAGAGATTTTGCTATTGATATGCTTAAGAAACTTCGCGAAGCAGATAAAACTGTTTTCAGTTTCTATGGACCCAGTTGCTACGTATCTAAATGTCCCGAAGGGCCCTTAACATGCGGCAAAGCTGCCGAGGTTATTGAAACAATTAAAAACTTATAAAAAACACGGTGTTGCTCATAATTGAACAACACCGTGTTTTTTATCCTATTACTATTTTTTGATTAGCACCACTTATAGCACGCTCAAGAATTGCTACATCAAGTATATCAATCACACCGTCCGAATTCGCATCACATGCAATATCATAATCGGTTTCGATTTCGCTATCCGACAGAGCCTTGTTTACTGCCACGGAGTAATCTGTTGAATCAGAAGAACCGTCACCGTTACAATCACCGATTAATATCATTTTCCAATTCTCATTAGCACTATTCTTACCTGTAGGAGCGACAAACCTCGCGGTAGTGTAATAACTTGTTACCGGAACATAAATACCATTAAAATATATGTTATTATCCTGTGCATCATAGAAGGATAAAATTATTCTTTTTTCAGATAAATCAGCTTTTGAATTAAATGTTGCACTGAACTCGCTGTATTTATTTTCACTGTTGAAAGCAGTATTTGAATATGGTAATGTCGGCAAATACGGAGAACCGTCAGAGATGTGAGAACCACTGAAAGAATTACCACCAAAATATATATCCTTTGTCTGTAAGCCGACTAAGAAGAAATCTGAATAAATACCGTTGGAATCCTGGTCATCCCACGTTATATCAAGAAGATACCACTTACCGTCATCCATTTGCACCGCGTTCCACATATGAGCACCACCGTTAGCCGTTCCGGTTATACAAACACATGGAATCTTGTATCTATCGCAGAAAATCTTAAAGGTTTCCGCATAGCCCTGACAAACGGCTTCCCCCATCACAAGGGTACCGTAAGCATCGTGACAACTTGCGTAATTATTGATATAAGAAGCTCTTTTGCAAAGATAATCGTGAACAGATTTCACAAAATCATAACGGGTCGTTGTATTAAACTCCGCATTGTCTATAACATCCATCATAGCATCATAATAACCCGGAATATCTGATGACGAATAAATTTGAGCATTAGTTTGTCCGTGTTTTTTTATGCCGATTTTATATGTCACACTGGTAACAGCACCGGTAGACGGATAATAAGACTTACTGTACCCATAACCATTGTAGTAGAAAATTTCGGGATGATCTAAACAAATGGCATACATAATTTTTGTAAAATTAATAGATTCAAATTGAGCTTTACTGAGTGCGGGTGAATAGTTAATCGTAAAATTCAAAACTCCCACATCCAAGGATACTATTTTATCATAATACGTCCTTTCCAATTCGTTAAGAAGTGAATATGAAGAATAAACATTTCCGCAAACAGAATAAGAATAAAAATAATCTTGTATATCTTCGGTAAAAGAATCCGTTATCTCTTCCCCCCCATAATTGATACAAGACTCTTCAAAATACTCAGTAACAATTATAGGTGAAGCTGAAGCGTAGCACTCGATAACAAAAGAAAACATTAAGAAAATTACCACAAAAACAGATATAAATCTTTTCGTAAGGGTCACCTCTTTCTATCATATGTATGATAACAAGTAATTCAAAAAAAGTCAATAAAACACTACATTTACACAAAATTGAGTAATTTTGAATGAAAACAACAAAAATCTTTACTTAATTATAACAAGTTTGTATATTGAAAGAAACAAAAAAAAGTTTTATAATCAAGAATAGATTTCTACGTTTATTTGTGAGGTTAACTTAAAATGTTAGGTAAATTAATTCGGGTTGCGGTTACCGAAGCGGTAGGTTCCCCGTTACCTG
>JAZNVE010000146.1:0-13658 GCA_045592665.1 Acutalibacteraceae bacterium | reverse complement strand
GTACAACACATTCTGGTGGGAAGGTCCCGATGGCTCAAAGGTATTCTCAATTGTTCCTCCCACTCACTTTATCGGTACTGTTGAAGCAGACTCCCTTAAAGTTAACTGGAAGAAATACACAGATAAAGAAACCATCGGTGAATCCATGTACTGTTACGGTTGGGGTGACGGTGGCGGCGGTGTTGACACCGAAATGCTCGAATACGTAAAACGTTATAAGAACTTCCCCGGTCTTCCCAAAACTCAGACAAGCAAGATTGAAGATTCTCTTGCCCGTATGAAAGCAAACGCAACAGAAACTAACATTCCTACATGGAAGGATGAGCTTTATCTTGAAGGACACCGCGGTGTTCACACTACAAAGGCACTCCTTAAAAAACTTAACAGATATTCTGTAAACCTTTACCGTCAGGCAGAGATGTTCGCAAGTATTGCTATGCAGTACGGTTACGAATATCCCCTTGAAAAACTTAACGAAGGTTGGCAGGCTATCCTTACTAACCAGTTCCACGATTCACTTCCCGGCTCACACATTACCGAAGTTTTCGGTGACCTTTGCGCTATTTATGATGATATTATCGCAATCGGTGAAAGTGTACGTGACGAGGCCCTCAATGTTATTGCAGGTAACGTAAACGGTGCCGAAAAATACGGCAAACCCTTTGCACTTTTCAACTCTCTCGGTGTTAACGCAACTCAGAAGGTTGAACTTCCCTACAAGGATGTTGAAATTTACGATGCAGACGGTAACAAGCTTGCTACTCAGAGCTATACAAAGCTTGACGGTACAAAGGTACTCGTTTTCGTAGCAAAGGACATTCCTGCAGTTGGTTACAAAGTATTCTATGCTAAAGAAGGCGCAGTTTCCGAGGCTACGGCTCTTACTGGTAACGTAATCGAAAATGCAAACTTCAAGGTTGAGCTTGACGACAGCGCAGAGCTCGTTTCAATCTACGACAAGAAGAATGACCGCGAGGTTCTTTCAGGTAAAGGTAACGTATTCCGTCTTTACGAAGACCTTCCCGGTAAATATGATGCATGGGATATCGTTGCTTCTTACGTTGACCGTCAGTTCGATACAGATCCCGGTAAGGTAACAGGCATTGCAACAGGTGATGTATTCACAGTTGTATCCTTCGAAAAGGTTATCAACAAGTCGCTTGTTAAACAGAATATCATTATCTACAACGAGCTTGACAGAATTGATTTCGATACATTCATCAACTGGAACGAACAGGAAAAACTCCTTAAAGTTGGTTTCGATGTTGATGTTAAGGCTCAGAAATTCACTCGTGATATTGCTTACGCAACAATCGAGAGTTCTAACTACCGTCATAATCCTTATGATAAGGCTAAGTTCGAAGTTTCCGCTCATAACTTCATTGATATGAGTGAGGATAACTACGGTGTATCAATCCTTAATGATTGTAAATACGGTTACGAGGTTGATAAGCAGAGAATGATTATCACTCTCCTTAAAGCTCCCATGAACCCCGACCCCAAATCAGACCGTGGCGACCACTACTTCACATATTCAATTTATCCTCACGCAGGTAATTGGAAGAATGCCGAAACTCTCGTTAGAGGTCTTGAAATCAACAACCCCGCAGTTGCAGTTGAAATTAACGGCGCTGCAAAGGGTGAAGATGCTAAGTCATTCATCAGTGTTGACGGCAAGAACGTTACTCTTGAAGCAGTTAAGAAATGCGAAGACGAAGATGCTTACATTGTTCGTTTCGTTGAAAAAGCAGGTAGCCGTACAAAGGTTTCTGCAAAACTCTTTGCTGAAATTGAAAGCGTAACAGAGTGCGATCTTCTTGAAAGAAACGATGTTGCAGTTGATATTGCTGAGGGCGATTCACTTAACTTTGAAATCAATCCCTTCGAAATCAAATGTTACAAAATTAAAATGAAATAATTTTAAAATATCCGTCTCGGTTTTCGGGACGGATATTTATTTTTTTGCAAATTTCGTGGTTATTATTAATTATTTGTATATTGAAAATAGGTTTATGTGTGTTATAATGAACTAAAGGAATTTTAAAGGAGTGAGGATGCAATGAAGAAGTTTATCAGTTTGGCTTTAGCGTTGGTTTTGTTTATTTGCATTGCTCTTTGTACTCCTGTAATAGCGACTGTTACCCATATTGATGCTACGGGTGAATATACATTCGATGCAGATTCGGTTTTTGTCTTTAAAGCACCGGATACAGGGTGGTATGTAATTAATTCTTATGATAATGATGACCCGTTTTTAAAAGTAGAATATATGGACGGTACCGTCTGCGAATTTGATAATATCATAAACAGTATGGAGTTCTGCGGTTATATCTTCCTTGAAGAAGGGGAGGAGATTAACTGTAAACTTGGCTCTTACGGGGATGACGAAGTAATAAAATTTGTTATCAAGTCGGTTGTTGAGGCACAAGTAGGTGTAGATTATACTGTTGAAAGTGGTTCGTATTTTTGCTTTACCGCCGACCACGACGATTATTATCAGTTAAGTTCTTTTAATGGCTTTGACCCCTATGCTGAGGTTCAGTTACCCGACGGCTCTTTTGAAAGTTTTGACGATGAAAATGATTGCGAGTTTTTTGGCGAAACTTATGTAAAAAAAGGCGAAACAATATTCTTTTCGGTTAATGATTATGAAGGCTCGGATGTGAATTTTAAGATTAATTGTGAGTGCGCGGCATATCCCTATTGGGATCTTGGGATAGGTGTTACATACAATGATATTCCAAGCGGTACTCAGTTCACCTTCAAAGCGGTCAATGAAGGATTGTATATTTTTAAATCCGTCAGTGAAAACGACCCGTATTTTGAATATATCCGCAACGATATGTTTACTTATTCATTTGACGACATCGATTACAAAAAATTGGGCTTTGAAGCTCCCGTATACCTTACTCCGGGTGAAGAAATTCGTTGTTTTGTAGGGGAAAAGGACGGCAGAAATATTGACTTCTCCGTTTCATACCGTGGTACTTGTGAACACAAAAATAAACATTGGGTCGATTATAAACCTGCTACTGTCTTTGATGATGGTATAAAAACACAAATTTGTAAAGAATGTTCATTTATCTTTGCTTATAAAGAGATAGCTCAACTTAAGCCCGAGGCACCCAAGACCTCGGCAATGAACACTCTTGGGGGTGTGAATGTTTCCTGGAATAAGGTTGACGGTGCTTCGAAATATGCTGTGTATCGCAAAGTTGCAGGCGACAAAAGCTGGGTGAGAATCAAAACTACAACCTCAACAACGTACCTTGACAAGAGTGCAAAAAACAATACAATCTATTATTATAATGCAAGAGCCTTCAATTCCTCGGGTGATTACAGCGTTTATGATTCAGGAAAAATCGTAAAAATAAAATATACGTCAGCTCCTGTGCTTGCGAAAATCAGTAATGTTACATCGGGTGTGCGTATTGATTGGGGAAAAGTAAGCGGTGCCACAGGCTACCGGGTTTACAGACGTGAGGACGGTGTGGATTACTGGACTTATCTGGGAATTACTAAAAGCCTTAAATATATTGACACTTCTGTTAAAAATAAAAACGGTGTGGGTTACAGCTACACGGTTCGTGCAGTAAACAGTGGTGACAGCGGTTTCGATGCAGAGGGCTTGTACATAAAGCGTCTTTCTGACCCCGTTATGAAAAGTGTCGTAAGCGGTAAAGCGGGTATTACCGTTAAATGGGGCGAGGTTAAAGGTGCTCAAAACTACTACGTTTACCGCAAAACCGCTAACTCGGGTTGGGTAAGACTTGCCACTGTCAATGGCGGAAATATCGTAACTTACGTGGATAAAACCGCAAAAAAAGGTGTGACGTATACTTACACCGCCAAGGCAATTGATGGTAAGAGTATAAGTGCATACTCCTCGACAATTTCTTGTAAAGACAAATATTAATCACTGATTTTTATGACTCCTGCACAAATTTTAGGTGTGGGAGTTTCTTTTTTTAAAAATAGTATTGAAATATTGAAACTTTGTGTGTATAATGAAATGGAATAAAAATGGGTAGTAGTCTAAACTCATACCCAAAATCCATATAATTACGGAGGTAGTTATGAAGATGACAGCAAAAAGAGCTCTCGCAGTATTGCTCGCAGTTATGATGCTTTTCGGTTGCATCGGTGTGGGTGCATCTGCAGAAGGCGCAACAGGTTTCGAAACAATCCGTATCACCTGTACAATGAACGGTGATACTAAAACTCAGCGTGGTTTCACTTGGTTTACCGAGAAAAAATGCGATTCCGCTATTCAGGTAGTTCCCGCTGACGATTACAAAGCATCGGGCTTTGAAAATGCAATTACTTTTGAAGGTACAGTATCCGCTTGGGAAGGTTACTACTGCCATAAAGCTATCGCATCAGGTCTTGAAGCTGGTACAGAATATTGCTATCGCGTAGGTAGCTATGACAGAGATATTTGGAGCAAAACCTGTACTTTCGTTACTGACGACGGTGATGATAGCTTCTCTTTCCTTGCTATTGCTGACGTTCAGGCAAGTAGCCTTGAGAACTTCGAACAGGCAGCTCTCGTTATGGATGCCGCTATGGAACTCAACGGCGACGCTGAATTCGTAGTTAACCTTGGTGACTTCGTTAACGATTGTACTGACGAAGAATGGAACTGGTACGGTCAGGCTTTCGAAGATGCTAACACAAGTCTTACTCTTGCTCCCGTTGCAGGTAACCACGAAGGTAACATCACCAACAAACTCAACGTTGGTTGGTTCGATACAATGTTCAACCTTGACGGTGGCGACGGCGCAGGTAACGGTGTTAACGGCACATACTATTCATTCGATTACGGCGATACTCACTTCACAGTTCTCAACTCAAACGATATGTATCCCATGACCGAAGCTCAGAGAAACTGGATTTATAACGATATCACATCTTCTGACGCTCATTGGAAAGTGCTTCTTCTTCACAGAGCAGTATATTCTGCAGGTAAAAACATCAACAAGCCCGATACTCTTGCTATGAGAGAAACCGTTATCGAAATTGTTGACGAAACAGGCGTTGACATGGTTCTTTCAGGTCACGACCATATGTACTTCAGAACTCAGCAGGTTGCAGGCGATGCAGTTTGTGAGGATACTGTTTACATCACAGAAAGACACAACGGTCAGGATGTTACTTTCGCAGTAAATCCCGAGGGTGCAGTTTATATTCTTCCTTCAACAGCAGGTACTAAGAGATACGGTGTAAACGATGGCGCTATCAATCCTATTATGGATTGTGCAGATGTTTACTTCACAACAAGATCCGAAAAGGATGAAAATGAAGTTGAAACAAATCCTTATGCAGGCGGTTGCTTCGCGAATGTTGAAATTGACGGTGACTACCTCGTTTACAGAGCATACGTTGTTAACGATGATACTCAGGAAGTAACAATGGTTGACGAATACGCTATCAAGAAGACCGTTAAAGACGAAGATGTTGAAGATACAAAACTTCCCACAGATATCTTCGGTAGCATCGACGGTTCTGTTGCTAACTTCTTTACTGAAATCTTCGGACTTCTCATCACATACCTTACCAAACTCCTTCCTCAGGCAATAGGCAGTTTGTTTGGTTGATTTTAATTAAATGATTTTAGGGCGTACCCAATGGGTACGCCCTGTTTTTTTTGTGTGATTTTCCTAAATAAATCAAGGTAATTTTGTTGTTTTTGAAGCCTCTATTTATTGGGCTTTTCTATTGAAATAAAACCCAAATATAATATAATAGTATTGTATGATTTTGCTTAATCAGAGCAATAGGAGGTTCATTTTTATGAATGATAAAGTTTTAAAAATAGGTATTATTGGTTGTGGCGGTATCGCTAACGGTAAGCATATGCCCGCACTCTCAAAAGTACAGGATGTTGAGATGGTTGCTTTCTGTGATATTGTTGTTGAACGTGCGCAAAAAGCTGCCGAAAAGTTCGGTACACCCGATGCAAAGGTCTACGAGGATTACAAAGAACTTCTTAAGGACGAAAGCATTGATATCGTTCACGTTTGTACACCCAACCGTTCACATAGTTTCATTACAATTGATTCTCTTGAAGCAGGTAAGCACGTAATGTGCGAAAAGCCCATGGCTAAAACTTACGAGGAAGCTAAGGCTATGTGCGAAGCCGCTAAGAGAACCGGCAAAAAACTCTCCATCGGTTACCAGAACCGTCAGACACCCGAAAATCTTTATGTAAAACAATGTGCAGATAATGGTGAATTTGGTGAGATTTACTACGGTAAAGCTCTCGCTATCCGCCGTCGAGCAGTTCCCACTTGGGGCGTTTTCCTTAACGAATATGAGCAGGGTGGCGGTCCTCTTATTGATATCGGTACTCACGCTCTTGATATGACTCTTTGGGTTATGAATAACTACGAACCCGAAATGGTTGTTGGTCAGACCTTCAGAAAGCTTGCCGACCAGACCGAGCAGGGTAATGCATGGGGACAGTGGGACCCTGAAAAATTCACCGTTGAAGATTCAGCTTTCGGTTTCATAAAAATGAAAAACGGCGCGGTTATTAACCTTGAATCAAGCTGGGCACTTAATATTGCCGAGCCTAACGAAGCTTGTTATATGATTTGCGGTGACAAGGGCGGCGCAGATACTCTCAACGATGAAGCACGTCTTAACTACATTAAAAATCAGCGTCAGTGTATCGAAAAACCCAACCTCAGAGCAGGCGGTGCCGCATTCTTTGAGGGACAAAGAGACGGTTCACCCGCAGAGGTTGAAGCATCAAGATGGATTAACGCAATCCGTACTGATACAGACCCCGTTGTTCTTCCCGAACAAGCACTTGTTGTTACAAGGATTCTTGAGGCGATATACGAATCTGCCAAAACAGGCAAACCCGTTTACTTTGACTAAAGTTGTCCCTAGTAATATTAATGCTTAATTCGTAATTCATAATTCGTAATTAAAGGGGCAAGCCGATTATAGATTAAGTAATTGTGGAGCGATAGCCTATCATCCCTGTTTCGGCTTTGCCGGAATAGGGAGGGGGACCGCGTTAGCGGTGGTGGGTAGTTCTATTGCGGTTATTCTTCAGTAGGTTAATAGTAATGTTTTAAATACAGTTTGGTGTATCGGTTCAAAGTCCATAATTACGGCATTTAATTATATAACAAGGAGAAAAATACATGAAATTCGCAGTACAGTTATATTCTGTTCGTGACCATATTGAGAATGGTGATGATATGCTTGAAGTTCTCGGCAAAGTTAAAGAAATCGGCTTTGACGGCGTTGAGTTCGCAGGATACTTTGACCTTGAGGCAGATGTTCTTCGTAAAAGATGCGAAGAATTAGGGCTTGAAATAGTTGGTTCCCATTTGGGACTTGATGATTTCGAACCCGAAAATCTTGATAAAACAATTGCTTACGCCAAAGCACTCGGTGCGAAATACATTGGTGTTGGCGGAGCACCCCATAACACTTATGAAGAGGCTAAGAATACAGGTTCAGTTCTTGGTGCCGCCGGTGTTAAAGCACGTGAAATGGGTATGGATACATACTACCACAACCATACCGAAGAATTCAGTGATATTAAAGACGGCAAAAATGCTATGGATATTATTTCCGAAGATGGTTGTAAACTTGAGGTTGATACATATTGGAGCTTCTGTGCAGGAGTGGATAATGTAGAATACCTTAAAGAAAATAAAGATAAAATCGTTCTTGTTCACATTAAGGACGGTGTTAACAGAAAACCTACTGCTTTGGGTGAGGGTGAAAATGACCTTGCTAAAGTAGTCGAAGGTGTTAATGCCATCGGCCTTGACTGGGTTATTCTTGAGAATGACGACCCCATACCTACAGGTCTTGAGGATATCGCAAGAAGCTATAAGTGGCTTAAAGAAAATTTTTAATCAGAGGTAAAATAAGATGAAACTTGGTGTATTAACTAATTTGCTCGGTACTGTTTCCCTTGAGGAAGCATTAAAGTACTTTTCGTCCTTAGGTCTTGAAATGGTTGAAATCGGTTGTGGCGGTTTCCCGGGTAAGGATCACGCAGACCCGGATGTATTGCTTAACGACGAAAAGGCTCTTGAGGATTTCAAGGCGCTTCTTAAGAAGTATAATGTTGAAATAAGTGCCCTCAGTTGTCACGGTAACCCCGTTCATCCTAATAAGGAGGTTGCTAAAAGCTATGACGAAGATATGCGCAAAGCAGTTCTTCTTGCTGAAAAATTAGGCGTTCATCAGATTAATACCTTTTCAGGATGTCCCGGTGATTGTGAAGATTCCAAATACCCCAACTGGGTTACTTGCCCTTGGCCCAATGATTTTGGCGAAATCCTCGATTATCAATGGAATGAAGTTCTTGTTCCCTATTGGAAAGAGTTTGTTAAATTCAGCACAGCCCACGGTGTTGATAAAATTGCCCTTGAGCTTCACCCCGGCTTCTGCGTTTATAACACCGAGAGTCTTCTTAAGCTCCGTGCTGCTGTCGGTAAAGAAATTGGTGCAAACCTTGACCTTTCACACCTTATATGGCAGGGGATGGACCCCATTGCTGTTATCCGTGCTTTGGGTAAAGAGGGTGCTATTTTCCACTTCCATGCAAAAGATACTAAAATTGATGCGCTCAACACAGGCGTCAATGGTGTTCTTGATACAAAGAGTTATGCGGATGAAATTAATCGTTCATGGATATTCCGTTCCGTTGGTTTCGGTAATGGCGAATCCTACTGGCGTGACGTTATCAGTAACCTTCGTATGGTTGGTTATGATTACGCCGTTTCTATCGAACACGAGGACTCTCTTATGAGTCAGAACGAAGGTCTTGAGAAAGCCGTTGACCTCCTTAAAAAATGCATAATAAAAGAAGGGCTTACAGCCGCTTGGTGGATTTAAGGCTTAATTGCACATGACTTTGTCGATTTACTCACCCCAACTCGCGTACCTTTGTACGCTTCGGGGTTCCTAAATCACCAAATTCACGCACACTAAAGCCTTAAATTATTAAAAGAGGCTTAATTGCACATGTCTTTGTCGGTTTACTCACCCCAACTCGCGTACCTTTGTACGCTTCGGGGTTCCTAAATCACCAAATTCACGCACACTAAAGCCTTAAATTATTAAAATAGTATTAATTGTACGCGTCTTTGTCGATTTACTCACTATTATTATAAAAACTTTTCAAAACACTTGCATTTTTTGTGTATAGATGTTAAAATAGAAAAAAATGTAGTATTGAAAGGATGCTTTTAGATATGACTAAGAAAGTTTTATCCGTAATTTTAAGCGTGTGCCTTATGTTCGGCGTAGTTGCTTGTTTCGCTTCTGCAGCGGCTGTTCCTACAATCGACAGTGAAATTCCCGTTAAGGTAAGAATTTGCCCCGGTAAGGAAATCAGCGATGATCTTGCTCCCGAAGTTAGCGGTAATGTTTTTGCTGAGGGTTGGGAGATTAAAGTTGTTGGTGGCGATTGGATTCCCTATGACGGTGAACCCCTCGACAAATATGATGATGGTGCATGCATCAGATACTTCGCTGCCAATGCAGTAGGCGGTTACGCTTACTCAAATGAAGCTCTTGTTGTTATAGCTCATAATCCCATCGGTGACTACAAATACAGCGGTACAGACCATTGGCGTGATTGCGCAGATTGCGACGGTCAGGCTGAAAAAGGCGGTCACACAACACTTGGTGAAAGTGCAACTGCGGCAGACAATGTTTGTAAAGTTTGCGGTCACAGAAGAACATCCCAGTATAATGGTATTCTTGTTTTCTGGGAGTGGCTTATGGCACTTATCACTTCACTTATCGGTTAATTGAACATATTTGCATTTAAAGGAGTCTTCGGACTCCTTTTTTGTTTTAGTTATATTTCTTGACAAAGACTATAACTTGGGGTATATTAATGTGTGGGCTTTGAGTAAAAGTCTAAAATATATAAATAATAAGGAGTGTGACAGTACGATGGATTCAGGCAGTAGCGGACATGGGCGAAGTAGCATTTTTTATAAAAACGGCGACACTGATGTTCCGTTGCAACAGTACTGTTGCGCGGATTTTCAATAACTATTTTTGAGTATTCATTCTCAAAAATGAGTATAATTAGTTTTGTCGCTGAATCACAGGCAATCTGCCCTGGTTCGGTTTTTTATTTGCATTCCCCCGTTACCTGATTCTGCGTAAATGCGGTGCCTCCCTCGGTTGCATCGTAAAAACAAAGGAGGAACGGATAATGACAAAAGAGGTTTTTGAAAGGCTTTTAAACGAAAAGCAATATAAAGCTATCAAGAGTATTTTTGATACGATGAACCCTGTTGATATTGCAAACTTGCTTCCCGAGTTTGAAGAAAAACAGTTGGTTTTACTTTTCAGACTTATTCCTAAAGAAAGTGCGGCAATGGTTTTCACATACCTTGAGCCCGAACAGGAACAAGTTCTTGTTGAAGCGTTTACGGATAGTGAGTTAAAAAACATTATGGATGATATGTTTATTGACGATACCGTAGACATTATTGAAGAAATGCCTGCAAATGTTGTTGAGCGTATGCTCTCTGCTGCAGGAGATAAAAGACAGGCTATCAACATCATTCTCAATTACCCCGAGGATAGTGCAGGTAGCATTATGACCCTTGAGTACATCAGCCTTTTTCCCACAATGACCATAGGCGATGCTCTCAAAAAAATCAAATCTAAGGGTGAATACTCTGAGACGGTAAACACCTGCTATGTTATAGAGAAGCACAAGCTTTTAGGTACCATAAGTGCAATGGACCTTCTAACTTGTGACGATGATGAAATTATTACCGATGTTATGGATGATAACCCCATAACGGTTACAACCTCAACTGACAAGGAAGAGGTTGCTCAGTTGTTTAACAAGTATGACGTTCTTACGATTCCGGTTCTCGATAAAGAGCAATGCATTGTGGGTATTGTTACGGTTGACGATGCTATTGACGTTATTCAGGAAGAAGCCGAGGAAGACTTCCAAAAAATGGCAGCTATTGCGCCTACGGATAAACCATATTTAAAAACTTCAGTTTGGGATTTGTGGAAGGTGCGTATTCCATGGCTTTTATTACTTATGCTTTCTGCAACCTTTACAGGGATTATTATTTCATCCTTTGAGGATGCTCTTTCCAAGGTAGTTATTCTTACGGCTTACATCCCCATGCTTATGGGTACGGGTGGTAACTCAGGTAGTCAGGCATCCGTTACGGTAATACGTGGTCTTTCCTTAGGGGAGGTTGAAGTTAAAGACGTTCTCAAGGTCATGTGGAAGGAGATTCGCGTATCACTTCTTTGCGGTGTTTCCCTTGCGATAGCTTGCTTTGTGAAGATGATATTGATTGACCGAATGCTTCTTAAAACTGATGGTGTTGATATTACAGTTGCACTTGTGGTTGCTTTGACACTTTGTGCTACGGTTATATGCGCTAAAATTATCGGTTGTGTTTTACCTATATTGGCAAAGATATTGAAACTGGACCCTGCTGTTATGGCGAGTCCCTTTATTACAACCATAGTTGATGCCGTTTCACTTTTAGTGTATTTCGGCGTTGCAAAGGCAATGATTCCTGCGTTAGGATAGGAGAAAATAAGATGCAGTTAAAATTCAAAAAAGGTAAATTCAGAATATTGCAGGTAAGCGATGCTCAAGATTTACAGCACGTACGCCATACAATGATGCGTATGCTGAACAAGGCTTATGATGATTTGAAGCCCGACCTTGTTGTTCTTACAGGTGATAATATTTTAGGTAACCATCTTGATGACTGCGAGTTGTGGACCCCTCTTTTTGTCAAAGATAAGCCCAGCGAAATGAAGGCTATGGGTATTGCAATTGATAAGCTTGTTTCACCAATTGAAAAGAGAAAAATTCCCTTTGCTATGATTTACGGTAACCACGATGACCGTAACCGTATGACAAAGGAAGAACAAGCGGATTTTTACAGACAGTACAGCTGCAACGTCGGTCTTGACGGTACAGATAGCGGTGACTGTGATACTTATAATATTCCTATCTATTCCGAGGATGGAAAAAAAGTTAAATTCAACATCTGGATGCTTGATTCTGCGTGGCACGATAAGGAACAGGATAAGTGCTTTGAATACATTAAACCTGAG
The DNA here is from genome assembly GCA_045592665.1 of Acutalibacteraceae bacterium. Classification (GTDB taxonomy): domain Bacteria; phylum Bacillota; class Clostridia; order Oscillospirales; family Acutalibacteraceae; genus DTU089. The sequence continues at coordinate 1,556 of JAZNVE010000146.1, read as the reverse complement.
GCGGTTGAATGGTATAAAGACACGAGCGCAAAGCTTAAAGCCGAAAATGGTGGTGAGCCGGTTCCGTCACTTATGTTTCAGCATATTCCGATGATCGAAACACTTGAGCTTATTGAGGAATGTAACCCTTCTGAAAAGGGCGCGGTCAGGGGTCCGGAGAATAAATACTTTAAGCTTAAATCAGAGTGCGAAGGTCACCTTGGTGAATATGTGTCTGCCGTAAGTCAAAAAACGGGGCAGATGGAAGCTATGAAGGAATGTGGCGATATTAAAGCGGTTGTGTTCGGTCACGACCATCAAAACTGCTTTACAGGAGTGGTTGATGGTATAAACATCATTCAGACTCCGTGCGCTTCCTTCCGTTGTTACGGTAACTTCTGCCGTGGTGTCAGAGTGTTTGATATTGACGAAGCAACAGGCAACTATGAAACCTTCACCCTTACATATAACGATATTGTGGGTAAATCCTTGTGGAATGACCTTTGTTATATCTGGGATGCGGACGATATGATAAAAAAGAAGATAGCTCTTATTGCAGGTGCAGCAGGCGGTGTTTTGGCAATAGGAACAGGAGTCGCTTTAGGCTTAATATTAGGAAAATGAGGTTCTTTTTATGTTGAAGTGTAATGTAATATCTCACAGAGGTGCTAATATGGTAGCACCCCAGAACACAATAGAGGCATTTAAAAAATCAATTGAAATAGGTTGCGACGGCTTTGAAACCGACATCCATCTTACAAAGGATGGTATACCCGTCGTTTGTCATAACTTTACCATTGACGAAACTTCAACAGGTAAAGGCGCTATTAAGGATATGACCTTAGAGCAACTTCGTGCTTTTGATTTTGGTAAATATAAAGGTGCGGAATTTGAAGGCGTGAGAATTCCTACCCTTGATGAATTTCTTGAACTGAGCAAAAAAATGGGCGACGATATGAAGGTTCTTGATATAGAGCTTAAAAGCGAGCATTTTGGTGAAGCTGGTACTGAACTTGCGGAAAAGACAATTGACGCAGTAAAGAACCACGGTTTATTTGATAAACTTCTTATTTCAAGTTTTGACCCTGCATTACTTGTGGTATGTAAAAAGGTTGATAAGAAATGTAAAACAGGTATTCTTTACAGCCCAAACAGTACGATGGGATTTAAAATATCCACTCATCCTGTAGGCTTTGCCAAAGAAATAGGAGCAGATGCTTTGCATCCCTTCCATATGTACGTAACAAAGGGTTATGTTAAAAGAGCTCATAAAGCGGGCTTACAGGTTAACCCATGGACAGTAAATGAAGCAAAGAGAGTAAATAAGCTTCTTGAAGCAGGGGTTGACGGTATAATTACGGATAACCCGGGTCTTGTTAATATGATGCTTACCGAAAAATAAAAATAAAAATGGGTGTTCATAACGAACCCCAATTTTTTTGTGTGGTTGGTTTATTTCATCATATCGCTGAAGCCTGCACCACCGAAGTATTTAAAGAGAATGTCGCCGAGAATTTCAAAAATATCTTTAAGAAGATAACTGAAATCAAGATAAGCGGTATTTTCTTTTTCGGGTA
>JAZNVE010000145.1:0-3576 GCA_045592665.1 Acutalibacteraceae bacterium | reverse complement strand
GGTGTTTCTTCCGTGGGTTTTATGATTTCTTTTGTGGTTTTTTCGGGAGTTTTGGGTAAATCGAGAATTGGCACACCGTCTATATCGGGTAACTGTGAAATATCAATTATTTCCTTTTCGAATTCGGGTGTGTACTCTCTTTTTTCTGTGATTATAATATTAGGATTCGGATCATCAGGAAATTTGAGCATAGGTACGCCCTCGATAACCGGCATGGCTGAAATGTCGATTATCGGCTCATTTTTTAAGTCGCGGGGGACTTTATTAACTTTTGATTTTTTCTTCGGTTTAGGTTTAACCGAAGGCAACACGCGAAAGCTTATGTTACGCGGTTTGTCGTAAATCATAGTTAATGCCTCCGATGAGAATCAGAATTGGAAATATAAGAATGGGTTGTAACTGTCGCCCACAAGCATTACGGTTGAAAGTAACAGTAAAATTATGGGGATTATTGCACTTATAATGTGGTAAATAACCGCGTAGAAAGTTTTGTCCTTTTTGGGTTTCAACTTTTCGGAAATGACTTTTACAAGGGGAGTAACTGCAAGTATTGCAATTATCAGGAAAATAAAATTACTGATCAGAAGTGTCTTGGTTTCAAAGTCTATAAGTGAGTTTCTGTTTTGTGCAAACATACCCTTGAGTACAACGGGAATGAATCTGAAATCTGAAAAACGGAAAAGAATCCAACCAAAGAAAACAACGATAAGAAGATAGATTCTGCCGAAAATTGCGGGTATTTTATTAATGACTTTTAAGAGGAAAAGTTTTTCTATAATCAGGAAAATACAGAAGAACAGTCCCCATAAAACGAAGTTCCACGATGCTCCGTGCCAAAGACCCGTAAGAAGCCATACAACAAGGATATTGAAATAAGTTCTTACAGTACCTTTACGGTTACCGCCCAAGGGGATGTACACATAATCACGGAAGAATGAACCTAATGAAATATGCCAACGACGCCAGAATTCCGTCACGGATTTTGAGGTGTAGGGGTAGTCGAAGTTCTCTTTAAAGTGGAATCCCACCATAAGTCCCATACCTATTGCCATATCCGAGTAAGCGGAGAAATCAAGGTAAATCTGGAGCATATAAAAGAGTACACCCATCCAAAGCCCAACAACCGAGCGTGAGGATAATTCACCGAGAGCCTCGGTTGCGTTTGAATTAATAAGTGTGTCGGCAACCAGTAATGTATCCGAAAGATTACCGCACATATTCGCCAGTACGCTTTTTTTAGCAAGTCCCACTGCAAAACGGGAAATACCCTTAGTTATTTCGTAGGGGCTTGTACGCCTCGAATGTATCTCCCGTTCAACATCCTTGTAACGGACAATTGGCCCCGCAATACATTGGTGAAAAAGGCTTGAATAAAGGAGTAACCAGAAGAAATTCTTTTGCGCGGGGACTTCTTTGCGGTAAACATCTATAACGTAGGAGAGTAACTGGAAGGTATAAAATGAGATACCGATGGGTAAAACTATCTGTGGGATTACTGACGGTACACCAAAAACATTTTGGATATTTTCAAGGAAAAAGCCTGTGTACTTAAATACACCGATAATTCCGAGATTAACGATGCAGGTCAATATAATCAGTATTTTTCCACCTGCGTTTTTGCCTTCGCTTTTTTCAATCAACAGGGCAAATAACCAGTCCGCAAACGTCATAAATAAAAGCAGTAAGACGTAAACAGGTTCACCCCAGGAGTAGAATAAAAGCGAGAAAACAAGCAGAACAATATTTTTTGCTTTGATACCGCGTGCCAATGCATATATGAGCATACATATTGGCAAAAACGCATAAACAAACAAAAGACTCGAAAATACCATTTGCTACCTCACTGAAATTTGGTTTTTGTATAAACAGAAAATTAACCAATATAATATTATACAATCTATATATAAAAATTCAAGACCCTTTATATAAAATAAATAAAAAAGATAATAATAAATATCATAATTTGTCGCGTATGAGTTAAGGATTTTACTTGACTTCAAGCCCGATATGTAATAAAATAATGATTGGTAAAAAATTAACATCCGAAAGGAGTCAAAAATTAATGAAGTATTCACATGAAGTTGAAACAATGTGCCCCATCGCACAGGGCGCTGCTCACGGTGCTGCTCCTATCCCCGAAGAAGCTAAGTGGGTAAAAGCCAGAGAAATCAAAGATATTTCAGGCTTCACTCACGGTATCGGTTGGTGTGCTCCTCAGCAGGGTACTTGTAAACTCACTCTTAACGTTAAAGAAGGCGTTATCCAGGAAGCTCTCGTTGAAACAATCGGTTGCTCAGGTATGACTCACTCTGCAGCTATGGCTTCCGAAATCCTTCCCGGCAGAACAATCCTCGAAGCTCTCAACACAGACCTTGTTTGTGACGCTATCAACACAGCTATGAGAGAGCTCTTCCTCCAGATTGTTTACGGTCGTACACAGTCCGCATTCTCAGAAGACGGTCTCGTTGTTGGTGCAGGTCTTGAAGACCTTGGTAAAGGCTTACGTTCACAGGTTGGTACAATGTACGGTACTCTTGCAAAGGGTCCCCGTTACCTTGAAATGACCGACGGTTATGTAACAGGCCTCGCTCTTAATGAGGATGATGAAATCATTGGTTATCAGTTCGTAAACTTCGGCAAAATGATGGACTTCATCAAAGCAGGTGACGATGCTAACACAGCTTTCGAAAAAGCAAAAGGTCAGTATGGTCGTGTTGCTGATGCAGTTAAAATCGTTGACCCCAGAAAGGAATAAGGAGGTATAACAATGGCTTTATTTGAATCATACAACAGAAGAGAAAAACAGATTCTCGAAGTTATCAATAAATACGGCATCAACACTATCGAAGAATGTGCCGAAATCTGCAAAGCTAAATGCTTTGACCCCTACTAAATTACAGAGGGTAATCCGCCCATCTGTTTCGAAAACGCAATGTGGGCTTACACAGTAGGTTGCGCTATTGCTATCAAAAAAGGTTGCACAAGAGCTGCTGATGCTGCTGCTGCAATCGGCGAAGGTCTTCAGGCTTTCTGTATCCCCGGTTCAGTTGCAGACCAGAGAAAAGTTGGTCTCGGTCACGGTAACCTTGGTAAAATGCTTCTCGAAGAAGAAACCGAATGCTTCGCATTCCTTGCAGGTCACGAATCTTTCGCAGCTGCTGAAGGTGCTATCGGTATCGCTGAAAAAGCAAACAAGGTTAGAAAGAACCCCCTCAGAGTTATTCTTAACGGTCTTGGTAAAGATGCTGCTCAGATCATCGCAAGAATCAACGGTTTCACATATGTTGAAACAGAAATGGATTACTACACAGGCGAAGTTAAAGAAGTATTCCGCAAAGCATACTCCGACGGTCTTCGTTCAAAGGTTAACTGCTACGGTGCTAACGACGTAACAGAAGGCGTTGCTATCATGTGGAAAGAGGGCGTTGACGTTTCTATCACAGGTAACTCAACTAACCCCACTCGTTTCCAGCACCCCGTTGCAGGCACATACAAAAAAGAATGTGTTGAAAAGGGTAAAAAATACTTCTCAGTTGCTTCAGGTGGCGGTACAGGTCGTACACTTCACCCCGACAA
>JAZNVE010000144.1:0-5861 GCA_045592665.1 Acutalibacteraceae bacterium | reverse complement strand
TCCGACTTGAGAATAGTAATAAATGCCCCCGATTGGTCAAACAAAGTCGAGTAATCAAACAGTAAAGTCGATATACCGAACCCCATCATAAGACCGTACACAAGATAAACTATCCTCTCGGTCTTCTTAGGTAAGAAACCTAAGTTATCACAAACATACCACCAGATAAGAGCCGGAACATAGCCCAAGGGCATATTAAGAAGCCCTATAACTGAGAAAGTAAGATACGGCAATCTGTAATGATGCATAATAAGAAAACAGCTTGACCAGAAACCGATATACTCAAGCGTTTTTGAACCCGCATAGTTTGCACCAACGCCGATAACTACGTCTTTATATTCCTTATAAGGTACATACTTACCCTCAGCAGGTGTTTTCCAATGGGTTTTAACCTCGGACACAAACCCACCGACTTTGTCTTTGAGAGAGGAATTATCCCCTTTACTCATAAAGGAACCCCCTTGCGCTTATAATTTAAACTATTTTATCATAAATACACAAAAAATACAATAACTTTACATTTTATATTATATAAAACATAAATACATTTTTACATTTGTCAAAATATATGTTATAATCTAAATAACGAGGTGACTAAATATGAAGCCGAATATTATATTTTACTTTTCCGACCAGCAACGTTGGGACACGCTTACAGAGGAATTAATGCCCAACGTATGGGAATTGGGTGAAGAAGGCGTTTTATTCGAGAACTCTTTCACCTGTCAACCTGTTTGCGGTCCTGCAAGAGCTTGTCTGCAAACAGGCAGATATGCTACCGAAAACGGATGTTTCTGGAATGGTATTCCCTTGAAAAAAAACACAAAAACCCTTGCAGATTATTTTAATGAAAACGGCTACGACACCGCCTATATAGGCAAGTGGCATTTAGCCTCGGACCGCACTCCGGGCATTGGTTGTCATTGCGAAAAAAACGCTATTCCACGAGAAAAACAGGGCGGCTACAAATATTGGCGCGGTGCGGATGTGCTTGAATTTACGTCACACGGTTACGATGGCTACGTTTTTGACGAAAACGGCAACAAAATTGACTTTACCGGTTACAGAGCGGACTGCATAAATGATTTTGCTATTGAATACATAAACTATCACGAAAACCAAAAGCCGTTCTTTATGTTTATTTCTCAGCTTGAGCCCCATCACCAGAATGACCACGGGCATTTTGAGGGTCCTAAAGAAAGTGTAGAAAAATACCGCGATTATCCCATACCCGAGGATTTAAGCTTCCTTAAGGGTGATTACAAAGAGGAATATCCCGATTACATAGCGGCTATTAACAGACTTGACAAAAACGTAGGTAAGCTTGTAAACACCTTAAAAGAAAAAGGACTTTATGATAACACGGTTATTATTTACACAAGCGACCACGGTTGTCATTTTAAAACCCGTAATTTTGAATACAAACGCAGTTGCCACGAATCAAGTATACACACTCCCCTTGTATTCGGTGGTGGCGCTGTAAGCAAAAAAGAAACACTCAATTGTCTTGCAAGTCTTATTGACCTACCCCCAACAATGCTTGACCTTGCCGGTATCAAAGTACCCGAAGAATACTCGGGAAATGTTCTCCCTGTAAATAAAACTGACGTACCCGAAAGAGATTGTGTTTTCGTTCAGATAAGCGAATCACACATCGGTCGCGCAGTACGCACCAAGGACTGGAAATACTCCGCAAAGGCAATTGGCTCAGGATGGCACAAGCCACGTGCGGTGCATTATTTTGACGATTATCTTTATGACCTTAAGAATGACCCCTATGAGAAAAACAATCTCGTGAATAATGAGAATTATACGAAAATCATCGCACAAATGCGCACCTTACTTTCAAGAGAAATGGTGAATATTGGTGAGAAAAAGCCAATTTTCCACAAGCCGTTTAAAGTGAAATCATTTTAACAGAAAAAACAGCTATGAATCCACACGGATTCATAGCTGTTTTTGGTCTTATAAACTCTGCTTTTTAATAGTAATCTTTTTCATAGCAAACAAGGAAACAATTAGTAAAATCGGAAAAATTACTGCCGCGAAAACACCGCGTTTTATATCATCATTGAGGAAATCCGTTGCAACGCCTACAACCGTCGGTCCGAAGGAACAACCGAAGTCCCCTGCCAAGGCTAAAAATGCAAACATTGCTGTACCGCCCTTGGGAAATTTTTCGGATGCAAGTGAAAATGCACCGGGCCACATAACACCAACGGAAAAACCGCACATTGCACATCCCACCAAGGAGAACGCCGCATTGCCCGAAAAAGAGGCTATAACATATGAGGCAATACATAAAACTGCACAAGCGATCATATACTTTGCAAGGTCGACCTTTTCGCTGATTTTTGAGTAAATAACTCTTGAAACACCCATTGTTATTGCGAAAAGACTCGGACCCGCTAAATCGCCAACAGTTTTTGAAACATTAAGACCAGCTTCCGCGAAGGTTGAAGCCCACTGGCTCATACCCTGCTCGGATGCACCTGCACAAACCATTATCACAATAAAAATCCAGAAGATTTTTGAGCTGAACAACTTCTTTATGGGCATTTGCGCTCCTTCTGCAGTCAGAGGTACAATGGGTACTTTCATAAAGTAAAAGCCGTTTATAAAGGGTATTACCGCCCAGATTACGGCGAGTATACGCCAGTTTTCTACACCGAAAAGTGTAAAGAAAAGCGTTGATAAAAGCACTACAAACAAATGACCCCAACAGTAGAAGGAATGTAAAAGGCTCATAGCTGCTTTTTTAGCTTTTATGGGACAAGCCTCAACTATGGGACTTACAAGCACCTCAATAAGGCCTCCGCCTAATGCGTAAAGCAATATGGAAATCAACAAGCCGTAATATGGGTCCGAGAAAAAATTCGGTAAGAAACCCATTCCCGCAATACCCAACGCGGAAAAGAACTGCGCCGCAACTATGCATTTACGGTAGCCGATTTTATCGACCACCTTTGCCGCAATAACATCAACAACTAACTGAAATAGAAAATTGACGGTTATTAGTGAGGTTATTTTTTCCAGAGGTATACCAAATTCATTTCTGAAAGTCAAAAATAAAAGCGGTGCAAAATTATTAACAATAGCCTGAACAACGTATCCGAAATAACAGGCGAAAACAGTATGATTATAATTATTCTTTATTGACATTTTACCACTTTCTACCCTTTACATCGGGACACTTTTGTTTTTTGAATGCCGCACGAAATTCAACATAACATCCGCATTTCATACAAACGCCCGAAATAAGATTATCGCAATTTTTACAAAACTCAAGTCGTTTTTGATACTCTGTTTCGCTAACCTTATCGTTTTCGGGAAGTTTTATAATTTTTTCTTTTATATCATTTAAGATATCGCCTTCTGCACTTTCGTACAGAAGGCATTTTTTACACTCTTGAATCATTATTTAATAATAAACTTAACTACACTACAAGGGGGAATATTGGCAATAAAGCCATCGGTTGTAAGAGTAAAGTCAGTAAAGTCAACGGTTTTTACTACATCTTTATTTTCGAAAGTATTGTAATCCCTTGCATTACCGCAAACAATTTCTGCCTTAATTTCGGAAACTGTAAAGTCTGCAATCTGGCACTTAACCTCGCGACCCTCGGTAAGCGAAGAGTTTGAAATTGTAGAAACTATTGTACCATCCTCATCAATTGATGCACTTTCGGTAAGAGTAGGTGTCTTTTTATTATCTTCAAGGTAATCGGATGTAATGTAACTACCGAGAAGTGTATTTTCGGAGTGGGATTTGAACATTTTGAAAATGTGATATGTAGGTGTAAGGAGCATATCCTCACCATCAGTAAGAATTACCGATTGTAACACATTTACCGTCTGTGCAATATTAGCCATTCTTACTCTATCGGAATGTTTGTTAAAAATATTAAGGGTAATACCCGCAACAAGAGCATCACGAACAGTACTTTGCTGATATAAAAATCCGGGATTTGTACCTTCCTCTACGTCGTACCATGTACCCCATTCGTCAACTATAAGGTCAACGCGTTTTTCGGGGTCATATCTGTTCATAATTTCAGTATGACGGCAAAGAAGCTCATCCATTCTGTAAGCCTTTGCAATTGTTGTGTAATATTCTTCGTCGGTATATTCGGTAGCCTTACCCTTCTTGCCCCAGTCACCGGGAAGTGTGTAGTAATGAAGTGAAATACCATTCATTCTGTTACCTGCAAGACGCATAACCTCGTCAGTCCAGTTATAGTTAAAATCACTTGCACCACAAGCGATACGATAAATACGGTTATTACTGTCGTAATCACGAACATAAGTCTGATAACGACGATACTCGTGAGCGTAGTAATCGGGATGCATATTTCCGCCACAACCCCAGTTTTCGTTACCAACGCCAAAATATTTAACCTTCCAGGGTTTTTCGCGACCGTTCTTTTTACGAAGTTCACTCATGGGCGAAAGACCGTCAAAGGTCATATATTCAATCCATTCGCTCATTTCCTGTACAGTTCCGCTACCCATATTACCGTTAACATAAGCGTCGCAGCCTAACTGCTCACAAAGTTCAAAGAATTCGTGAGTACCGAAAGAGTTATCCTCAACTAATCCGCCCCAGTGGGTATTAATCATTTTCTTACGGCTCTCTTTAGGTCCTATACCATCTTTCCAATGGTATTCGTCCGCAAAGCAACCTCCGGGCCAACGAAGTACGGGAATACCCATTTCTTTAAGGGCATTCACAACATCTTTACGCATACCGTTTACATTAGGTATGGGTGAATCCTCGCCAACGTACACACCCTCATATATACATCTGCCGAGATGCTCTGAGAAAGTACCGTAAATATCTTTATTGATTTTTGAGATTTTTTGATTAGGATTTATAAGGTATTTTTCCATAAATATCACCCCGCTAAAACTTTATATAATCTTATCATAAAATACATATTTTTTTCAATAAAAACACTAAATTTAAATACCATCATACTATTCAAAAAAGATGCATAAAAATTAGTATTTACTAACAAAACAACTCAATACCACAACACAAAACCTTGTGTTTGTTAAACAAAAAACAATGTGAATTTCCATTCACCTTTTTCTCTTTTACTTTTTGCAAAAAAAGTTTTTTATGAAAATATCCTTTTTTGTTTATACTTACAATATTTATATACGAGACAATAATTTTATTGCAATTTGATTTTTCATAGTATAAAATATACAACATAAAATTAGATGTCTTGTACAACATTATCAATTTTTGTGTATTTTTTTACGAATGCATCGTTGTTACAACACCTAAAGAGGAGTGTATATAAATGAGTTATATTCAGAACACTAGTGACTTGGTTGCTAAAAAGGACGTCAATGAACCCGAGTTTGTCCAGACAGTTACCGAGGTTTTAAACTCCCTCGCTCCTGTTATTGACCAGCATCCCGAATATGAGGCTGCGGCTTTACTCGAAAGAATGGTTGAACCCGAAAGGCAGATTTCTTTCCGCGTTACATGGGTTGACGATAACGGCAAGGTTCAGGTAAACACAGGTTACCGTGTACAGTTCAACGGTGCTATCGGTCCCTACAAGGGCGGTCTTCGTTTCCATCCCTCAGTATATCTCGGAATCATGAAATTCCTTGCATTTGAGCAGACATTCAAAAACAGCCTTACAGGTCTTCCCATCGGCGGCGGTAAGGGCGGTTCTGACTTCGATCCCAGAGGTAAGAGCGATGCAGAAATCCTTCGTTTCTGCCAGGCATTTATGACAGAGCTTTACAGACACATCGGTCCCGACGTTGACGTGCCCGCGGGCGATATCGGCGTTGGCAGCAGAGAGATTGGTTATCTCTACGGTCAGTACAGACGCATTAAA
>JAZNVE010000143.1:0-9438 GCA_045592665.1 Acutalibacteraceae bacterium | reverse complement strand
TGGTTTAAAACAAAATTCAACCTCAAAAAGCTTAAAAAAGTTTTCACAAGATGGCAGAACGATTTATACGGCAAGGCTTGGAATGCCCTTTATATGGAAAACCACGACCAACCCCGTGTAATCAACCGTTACGGTAGCACAAAGTACAGAGTTGAAAGTGCTAAGATGCTCGCAGTTACCTATATTTGTCAGAGCGGTACACCCTTTATTTATCAGGGTCAGGAAATCGGTATGGTAAACTATCCTTTCGAAAGTATCGACCAGTACACCGACGTTTCTACAATTAACAACTACGGCGTTGCTAAGAAACTTTTAGGTGCAGAAAAAGCACTTAACCTTGCAAACTACGCATCCCGCGATAACGCAAGAACTTGCGTACAGTGGAACGCAGAAAAGAATGCAGGTTTCACAACCGCAGATGACCCTTGGTTCTTTGTTAACCCCAACTACAAGGAAATCAACGTTGAAGCCGCAGAAAAAGACCCCGACAGTATTCTTAACTTCTACCGTGCACTTCTCAAATTCAGAAAAGAAAACGAGATTGTTATTTACGGTGATTACAAAGAGCATTACAAGAGCAGCAAAGACCTTTATGTATACGAAAGAAATTATGAAGGTAAACGTATGCTCGTAATCAACTCTTACACTGAAAACGGTGTGAATTTCAAAGCACCTAAGGGCTTTGATTTAGCAAAGGGCAAATTAGTTCTTTCAAACTACAAAGATACCACTATTCAGGACAACGGCTTCACAACCAAGCCCTACGAAACAAGAGTTTATCTTTTTGATTGATTTAACCCAAACAAATAGAGAGCGTAAAAAAGCGTATAAAAAACAAAGACTACATGCTTACCGAAAAAGGTGGGCTTGTAGTCTTTTTCTATTAAAATATTGTTTTTACAATCCTGTACCGTTATCCCTGATAAACGATGTTATCCTGAATCATTTTATCTATATTTTCCATATCGTACCACTGACCTTCAATATCGACTTTCGTTTTAACATCCTTGCCCTCAATGGCAAAAACACACTGTTCTACTGCGTTATAGCCTATATTGTAGGAGTCCTGAGCAACTGCACCGATAAGCTTTGATTTAGAGTCCTTATTCTTAATCCACTCAATCTGCTTTGTTCCTGCATCAAAACCACTGAAAACAATACCATCATACTTACCTTGATTTGCGGCAATGGCATCACTCACCTGTTTTACAACACCCTCGTTAGACATAAATACCGCTTTGCATTTTTTCTCTACAAGAGCATTTAATGCATCAATATAAGCGTTGTTTGAGTCACCGGGTTTTATCTCTTTTTCGATTTTATATTTACCCTTTGTGGTTTCATCCGCATCAGCGAGCTCGGTGAATTTTTCAACAAAGCCCGAAACTCTGTCAATACCCGTCTGTGTTTCGTCGTGTTGAATTACGCCTATAACGTAAGTGTCAGTACTTTTGGAAATATCCTCTTTAATAGCATCAAAGAAATGCTCCGCATTAAGTGCCGCGGCGTTTTTATTTGATGTTGCAACGGTTGAAACGATGGGGTTCTTATTCTGTGCTTCAAGAGTTTTAATATCCGCTTCCCAGATACCGCTGTCAAATTGAACAACAGGTATTTTTTTATCATAAGCCTGAGTGAGCATATCGGCAAAGCCCTCACCTATTGTAGCCACAACAAGCCCCGAAACATTGTTTGAAAGAGCGGTCTGAACCATTTCCTTTTGTGAAGGAAGGTCGGATGAGCTTTCGGTTGCCGGACCGCGGAAGGTTATATTGTAGCCATATTTTTCAGCTGCATCCTCTGCCCCTTTTTTCACTGCCTGCCAGAAAGCGTGGGACTCACCCTTAGCAACAACCGCAATGGTTTTTGAAGCATTGGTATCGTTGCCGCCTTGGTTATTGCCCAAGGTTGTTGTAGTGTTATTATCCTCTCCACAAGCGGTAAATAGTGTAAGCATAAGCACCACTACGCACAATAAAGCCATGATTTTTTTAATTTTCATAAATTTAGCCTCCGTTTATTTTTTCTTTTTATTTTTAATAATGTCAATTAAAACCGAAAATACAACTATAACACCCGTAAGGACATACGTAACATAGGTTGAGTTAACGCTCACGTTGTATTTAGCAAGAACGAAGTTAAGACCCGAGCGTATTACAACGAGCATCGCCGCACCTATTACAGAACCGCCTACTGATGCTACACCACCCGCAGCAGATGTGCCGCCGATGTAAACACCCGCAATGGCATCAAGTTCCATACCGTTACCCGTAGCAGAAGCTACGGTTACAAATGATGATGACCAAAAAATTGCCGCAAGACCTGCACCCAAGCCCGTTATAACATAGGCGATTATTTTATATTTATCGGTGTTAATACCCGAAAGGCGCGTTGCCTCCTCGTTTGAACCTATTGAAAGTATATATCTGCCAACTTTATTTTTATACATAAGGTACATACAAATAAACATAAACACAGCAACCCATATAATACCTGAAGGGAAGCCATTGTAATTTGAAAAAATTTTATTAAAGGCAGTACCCGTTGGATAAAACACGTTAGGAGCATTAACAATTATTGCTGAAAGTCCCCTTGAAACCATCATCGTACCCAATGTTGCAATAAAAGCAGGTAATTTCAGCTTTGCTATAAGCAGTCCGTTTATGAGACCGAAAAGCCCGCCTATGGCTATCATTGCAGGCACCGTACCCCACAAGGGAAGAACACCGTCTGAATAAAGCTTACCGGCGATTACGGCAGATGCAATACAAACCGTACCAATAGATAAATCAATACCGCCCGTAGCAATGGCGAAGGTAACACCAAGTCCCATAATAGCATAGGGCGCAAGGGATTGAGCCATACTTATGATATTATATTCATTCAAAAAATTGGGATTCAAAAAATAAAACAGAAAAACAAGCACCACTAATGCGACAACAATTATGAAATTTTGCTTGGTTTTTTCAAAAAAGCCACTTATAAATGTGTTTTGGTCTTTTAGTTTGTTATTCATAGTTTTCGCCCCTTACTCTCGCATCATCGCGTACTTCATAATGTTTTCTTGGGTAGCGTTTTCAACAGATAATTCACCCGTTATTCTGCCCTCGCACATAACAAGCACCCGGTCTGAACACCTTTGTATTTCCGCAAGTTCGGAAGATATCATAATAATAGACTTCCCTTTTTTCACTAAATCTTCCATCAGTTCATACATCTCACTTTTTGCACCTATATCAATACCTCTTGTGGGCTCATCAAAAATAAAAATATCCGAGTTCTTAATAAGCCATCGGGCAACTACCACCTTTTGCTGATTACCTCCCGAAAGATTTCGTACTTTCTGTGCCATTGAAGGAGTTTTTGTACGCAATTTTTTATTTACTTCCTCCGCGGTTTTCCGAGCACTTCCGTCATCAATAAAGCCAAATTTCACAAATGAAGCTACACTTGCAAGAACCGAATTTTCCACAACGGATTTATCCAACAAAAGACCGTATCTTTTTCGGTCTTCAGAAATATAACATATCCCCTTTTTAACCGCTTCACGAGGGGAATTTATTTCGGTATACTCGCCATTTATTTTAATTTTACCCGAGTCTTTTTTATCCGCGCCGAAAATCGCCCTTGCAACCTCGGTTCTACCTGCACCCATAAGACCCGAAAAGCCCAGAATTTCACCTTTTTTCAGCTTAAAACTGACGTCTTTTACCGTGTCTTTTACATTTATATTTTCAACTTCAAGAACAGTTGGGGCATTTTCAGAGCAATTACTTTTTACTTTTTTATCGCCGTAAACCACTCTACCCACCATCATTTTCACTATTTCCTCGGTATTTGTTTCGGCAGTGTTTACAGTTCCGACGTATTCACCGTCACGCATTACGGTAACCCTGTCGGAAATGCGCTTTATTTCATCCATCCTGTGGGAAATGTAAATCATACCAATGCCCTTTCCCTTAAGCTCATTCATAATACGAAAAAGCTCATCAACCTCAATCGATGTAAGAGCGGCAGTAGGCTCGTCCAGAATTAAGAGTTTCGAATTAAATGAAATGGCTTTTGCGATTTCAACCATTTGTTGTTTACCAACAGTTAAGTTGCCAAGCCTTGTAGAGGGAAAAATTTTAACACCAACATAATCAAGTAATTTTTGAGCTTCCCTTTCCATTTTTGTGTCATCAAGGATAACCCCGAGTTTTTTTGGCTCTCTGCCGATAAAAATATTTTGGGCAACAGTCAAATCCTTCATCATATTAAGCTCCTGATGAATGATTGAAATTCCCTTTTCCTGAGATTCCTTTACGTTTTGAAATTCAACCTTTTCATCAAAAAGCTCAATTTCACCCGAATCCTTTGAGTGAATACCCGTAAGTATTTTCATAAGGGTAGATTTACCTGCTCCATTTTCACCCATAAGAGCATGGACTTCTCCCGCCTTCAATTCAAGAGAGGCATTTTTTAGCGCCTGAACCCCGGAAAAGCTTTTTGAAATATTTGTCATTTTCAGAATAGTTTTTGACATTTGTTCACTTCCTGTTTTGACCTTTACTTGAAATATTATTATCAGGATTTTTGTTTTTAAACATAAAAAAAGCGAGGACAATCGTCCTCGCTTAAAATTTGATTTTATTTATCGCCAATAAGTCTATCAATAATATCCGAATACAATTCATCCGGGTTATCCAAAAAGCCTTCCTTTAACTGCTCGGCTTGTAAAACATCGGCAACGTTAAGTGTTAATGAAAGTAAAGTCTCGCCATTACTTTGAATTTCAAAAGTAACGTCACAGCTGTCGTCCTTTTTGGTAATAATAACATTATTCTCTCTTTCTGAACGAGCTCTCGCCACAACATTCAAGGCAGTTTTTACCGCTTTGTCACGAACACCTGGTAAAAGAGTGTTTTCAAGCTCCGTTGCGCTGTTCCTGCCAAGGGCAGTTACGGTGATATGGGGCTCACCCATATAATCCTCTTCGCGAACCGTATCGGTTTCAAGCAATTCATCAATAGCGGCGTTGGTGTCAAAGTAATTTACAAGACCTGTTTTCTGGAGAGTGTCACAAATTTGAGCACGTTTCATAGGTACTTTTACAGATTTTAAAATATAACATATAAGGATTTTAATATCTAACATATTACGCAGACCACCGATTTCAATGCCACCTGCAAAAGCATCAAATTTAACCAAAATAACATCTCCCTTCATATAATTATTACTATACATATTGTAACACCATTTTATTATTAAAGCAATAAAATTAATTATTTTTTAAATATTTCCAAAAGTGTTTCTCTTGCTTCCCCTGCAAGGTAAAGAGAGCCCACAACAAGGAATGCTGTATTTTCATTTAACCCGGCATAAGCAAGTTCAAGCGCATCGGTTATTTCGTCCACCGCATACACTTTTTTTACGTATTTCATGGCAATTTGTGCCAATTCATCGGCACTCATAGCCCTCGGATTTTTAGGAGTTACCGCATAAAAAACATCGGTAATTTTCATAAGTGGTTCAAGGGATTTCTCAACAGCCTTATCCCCCATCATTCCTGCAATTACAATAACTTTATTTTTGGTTTTCGCAACGGGTGAAACCGCATCAAAGAAGGCTTTTGCACCATCCTCATTATGACCGCCGTCAAGAATCACAAGAGGCTTTTCGCATATAACCTCCACCCTTGCGGGTAAAGTTGTTTTAGAAATTCCGTTAACTATGTCAGCATCGGATATATTAAATATATTCTTAAGAATTTCACAAGCCTCAATAACGCAAGTCATATTTTTAACCTGATGTTCACCGGGCATTTTAACGAAATATTCCTTATTTTTATAACTAAACTCCGTACCGAAAATATCGCTTTTTATAATTTTAACGTCATCTTCGTTTGGAATAGTAAGTGTATTGTTTTTTTCTTCAATGGTTTTTATGATAACATCAATAGCACCTTGAGGTTGACCGAAAGAGCAAATAACATTACCCTTTTCTTTTATTGTACCGCATTTTTCAAATGCTATTTCTTCAATGGTATCCCCAAGAATCGCAGAATGATCAATTGAAAGCGAAGTAATAACATTTACAAGCGGAGTTTCGATTATGTTTGTTGCATCAAGTCTACCACCCAAACCAACTTCAAGGACAACCACATCACAACAAAGTGTTTTGTAACAAAGAAAAGCGGATGCGGTAAGAGCTTCGAACTCGGTTATGGTTACATTTTCCTTTTCGAGTTTTTCAACGGCATATTTAACCCTTTCAACACTCTTTGCAAATACATTTTCGTCAACAGGCTTACCCAAAAACTGGACTCTTTCAAGAAAATGAGTAACAAAGGGCGAAGTGTACAACCCAACTCTATACCCAGCTTCAATTAATACGTTTGAAATTGCGGTTGAGGTTGAGCCTTTTCCGTTAGTACCCGCTACGTGAATATACTTTAATTCTTTTTCAGGATTACCGAGTAAACGCAATAAGGCATCCATCCCGGAAAGACCGGGACGGATACCAAATTTTAATAAAGAATGAATATAATCTACTGCTTCTGTATAAATCATTTGAGTTTTTCAAGACTTTCTTCAAGCATTGAGATTTTAGCAAGATACTTAGCCTGTTTTTCGCGTTCCTGAGCAATAACTTTTTCAGGTGCTTTTGCAACGAAACCGGGATTATTAAGTTTATTTGAAACAAACTGAAGGTCCTTGTTTGCTGCGTCAAGTTCTTTTTGCAGTCTTGCACGTTCAGCCTCGAAGTCAACAAGCTCGTTAAGAGGAATGAAAATCTTTGCAGATTCGGTAATAACACTTACACTGCCTTCGATTTCAAAGTCTGCACCAACTTCAACCTCAGAAGCGGATGCAAGTCTGTTCATAAACACACTACCGTTTGTAAATTCCTCAATATACTTTGTAGCAATGTAAAGTTTAGCCTTTTTTGAGGGAGGTACATTCATTTCTGCACGGCGGTTACGAACAGCCTTGATAGCGGACATAATACGTTCCATTGCTGTTTCTTCAACAGGGAAATTAAGTGCATCATCAAACTTAGGCCACTCGGAAATCATAATTGATTCACCATCGTGAGGAAGTGCAAGCCAGATTTCTTCAGTAATGAAAGGCATAAAGGGATGAAGAAGCTTAAGTGTATTTGACATAACGTAAACGAGAACGGCTTTTGCGGTCTTTTTAGCTTCTTCATTATCACCGTTAAGACGAATTTTTGCAATTTCAATATACCAATCGCAGAATACGTCCCAAATGAAATCATAGAGATTCTGTACGGCAATACCCAATTCGAAGTTTTCAAGTGAATTCTGAACGGTTTTAACGAGAGTGTTGAAACGGCTTATAATCCACTTATCCTCCGTTGCGAGGTTTTCGGGAATGTAGGGAGCGGGTTCATCCTCACTGAGATTCATAAGAATAAATCTGTTAGCATTCCAGAGTTTATTTGCAAAGTTACGACTTGCTTCAATCTTTTCGGGAAGGAAACGCATATCGTTACCGGGACTGTTACCCGTAGCAAGTGAAAATCTCAATGCGTCCGCACCGTAATTTTCGATAATCTCAAGGGGGTCAATGCCGTTACCCAAGGACTTTGACATTTTTCTACCCTGAGCATCACGAACAAGACCGTGAATAAGAACGGTATCAAAGGGAACCTGACCTGTATATTCGAGAGCAGAGAAAATCATACGTGATACCCAGAAACCGATAATATCATAACCGGTAACGAGAGTATTGGTGGGATAATAATGCTCTAAATCTTTAGTTTTTTCAGGCCAACCAAGTGTTGAGAAAGGCCAGAGAGCGGAGCTGAACCAAGTATCAAGTGTATCCTCATCCTGAGTGAGGTTAGCTGAACCGCATTTGCAACATTTTTCAGGTGCATCAACGCTAACGGTAACGCCACCGCAATCCGCACAATACCAGGCAGGAATTCTGTGACCCCACCAAAGCTGACGTGAAACGCACCAGTCACGAGTACCGTTCATCCAGTTAAGGTAGTTCTTTGTAAATCTTTCGGGAACAAACTTGGTTTCGCCCTTTTCAACTGCTTCAATAGCTGGTTTAGCAAGGGGTACCATACGAACGAACCACTGTTTTGAAACCATGGGTTCAATTGTACTGTGACAACGATAGCAAGTACCAACCTCGTGCTTAAGAGGTTCAATCTCCTTAATATAGCCACCTGCTTCAAGGTCTGCAAGAATTGCTTTTCTTGCTTCCATAGTAGTCATACCTGCGTATTTACCACAATCAAGAACCTCGGGTTCGTTTTCTGTTGCTCTGCCACTTGCGATAAGTTCATCCGCAATACGCTTGTCCTCAGCACCTGTAAGGCGACCATCATAAGTAAAAGTACGAACAATGGGAAGATTACATCTCTGACCAACTTCAAAGTCATTGGGGTCGTGAGCAGGAGTAATCTTAACAACACCCGTACCCTTTGTCATATCTGCGTGTTCATCGCAAACAATGGGAATTTCTTTATTAAGTAAAGGAAGAATAACGTGGCAACCGTGAAGGTGTTTGTAACGTTCGTCTTCTGCGTTAATAGCAACGGCAGTATCACCGAGCATTGTCTCGGGACGTGTTGTAGCAAGCTCAAGCTTTTCGCCAGTTTCTTTAACTGTGTAAAGAAGATGCCAGAAATTACCGTCTTTTTCTTCGTATTCAACCTCTGCGTCAGAAATTGAAGTGTTACAGCAAGGACACCAGTTAACCATACGGTTACCCCTGTAAATCAAGTCCTTATCATAAAGTCTTTTGAAAACAGTATTAACGGCTTTGTTGCAACCCTCGTCGAGAGTGAAACGCTCTCTGTCCCAGTCACAGGATGAACCTAATTTCTTTAACTGTTCAACGATTCTTCCGCCGTACTGTTCCTTCCAAGCCCATGCTCTCTCAAGGAATGCATCACGACCTAAATCCTCTTTAGTGATGCCTTCGGCACGCATTGTTTCAACAATCTTTGCCTCAGTAGCAATTGAAGCGTGGTCCGTACCGGGAAGCCAGAGTGTATCATAGCCGGACATTCTTTTCCAACGGATGAGAATATCCTGCAAAGTGTTATCAAGGGCATGACCCATATGAAGTTGACCTGTGATATTCGGTGGCGGAATAACTATTGTGTAGGTAGGCTTGCCCTCTTCACACTTAGCGTGAAAATATTTACCGTCAAGCCATGATTTATATATACGGTCCTCAACATTTTTGGGATCGTACTGTTTTGCGAGCTCTTTCTTCAAAAGAAGTCCCTCCTAAAATAAATTGCCAATATTTTTGTAAATTCGATTACTGCTTATTATCACACATATTCAAAGGAATGTCAATGACAGAAAAGGGTATTTTTAGTATTTAATTTACATATAGATATCAAAATGAATGAAAGAGCAAAAAGAAAATATCATATATTGCGAAAACACTTGATTTTTAGAAAAAA
>JAZNVE010000142.1:0-8037 GCA_045592665.1 Acutalibacteraceae bacterium | reverse complement strand
CATAAGCTGTTCCTTGGGATCTGAGGGGAAATCTTTACCGATTTTTGATTTGTATTCAGCCTTGAACTGACCTGCAAGCTCTTTGAGGTCTTCAGCTGTAAGTTCGATGTCCTGAGTTACGCCTTTAGCTTCTTTCATTTCATCGATGAGCTGTTCGAAGTATTTCTTACCAACTTCCATAACAACATCAGAATACATCTGAATGAATCTTCTGTAGCAGTCATATGCCCAACGAGCGTTGCCTGACTTTGCAGCCATAACTTCAACAACTTCTTCGTTAAGACCAAGGTTGAGGATTGTATCCATCATACCGGGCATTGATGCACGAGCACCTGAACGAACAGAAACGAGAAGGGGATTTTCTTTGTCGCCGAATTTCTTGCCAACAACGCCTTCCATTTTGTCGATGTATTCCATAATCTGTGCCTGGATTTCATCGTTGATTTTTCTGCCGTCCTCATAGTACTGAGTACAAGCTTCAGTTGTGATTGTGAAACCCTGAGGAACAGGAAGACCGATGTTGGTCATTTCTGCAAGGTTTGCACCCTTACCACCGAGAAGCTCACGCATTGAAGCGTCGCCCTCTGAGAACAAATAAACGAATTTTTTGCTCATAATTTACCTCCAAAAATATTATACATTTTAATGGGTATATTAAACCATCAATCATTTTAGCACATTATTTCTCATATTTCCATAGTTTTATTAGAAAAAAGGCAGAATATTACAATAAATTTTTTAGTGAAGATAGACAATTCAGTGAAGAATAAGGCGTGAGGAATGAGGAGTTAAGGGGCAAAGCCGATTATAATGCTCACTTCGTGAAGCGATATACCTTCGGTGCGATATATTGACACGCGATATATACGATATATACGATGTATGCGATATATTTTGCTGACGCAAAATGTGATTATAATAGCCAACGCAGTTCCGACAATTACGCATTAAGCATTACGAATTACGCATTCAATTAAAATTTTTCATACACCACAACTTCGCCTATATCTCTGAACTGATTGTGGAAGTCGGCGGGTTTTGCGTCCTCTGCGGGGTAACCCATTACGAGCAGGGCTACGGGTTCAATATTTTCGGGTATTTCAAAAGTCTCCCTCATTTTCTGCGGGTCAAAGTGCATTACCCAAGTTGAGCCCACACCTAAACTGAAAGCACCAAGCATCATATGGGTTGTAACTATACAGGCATCCGCTACCCCGCAGGTTTTACCGTCGTATTTTCTTATCCAGCATTCATCTTTGTTATAGCACACAAGCATAGCTGTAGGGGCATTGAAATGACATCTTGTACACTCTTTGAGTTTCTCAACGGATTCGTCCGTGTTTATAACAAGTATTCTCTGAGGTTGATTATTGCAACCCGTAGGTGCAAGGTGACCTGCTTCAAGAATTTTATCTACAATTCCCTGCGGTAAATGTTCATTTTTGAATTTTCTTACGGAATAACGCTCCGCAATAAGCTCATAAAAATCCATAACATATCCTCCATATACTAAACTAAGCAGTAAGGCTATCCTTACTGCTTAGCATAATTATTTACTCTTCGTATTCTCCCGTTGTTACGGTCATAACCGAAATAAGGTTATATCCATCCCCTGCTTCTTTGAGGGTAATATCCGCATACTTGTCGGGTTGAGCCGCCTTTACCGTACCATCGGGGGCAACCTCAATATTATTTGTGCTGACGTAACCAATTCTGAGCACTATAAATCCGCCTGTTTTATCAACGGACTCAATACGCACCGTAAAGGGCGGTGTTACACCCGTAAGCGGTACAAGATAAATATTCTTAGATGCGTCATATATAAATTCGTAACCATAGCCCACAACATTACCGTGAACAATGGGACTTTCGTTACCGAACATAGCGTAATAATGTGCCTCAACATCTGTCGCAGGAACTTCGAGACCTTTCTCGGTCACGGTATATGCACCTGTTTTAACGTCATCGTCAAGAAGTGAACATACGGCAATATTACGCAGTGAATCCTTATTGGCTTTGGTAATATCAGAAAACGGGTCAGGGTCAACGCCCACTACCCAAGTAAGATAGTCGGCATATTTAGCGTACTCGGCAGATTTATCGGTCTTTGACTCAACAAATGAAACTACCGACATTACTATTGAAACTACGCCAACTATCGCCAAAGCAAGGACAAGCAGACCCGCTATAAACGGGCCTCTTTTTTTCTTTTTCTTTTCGAGGGTGATTACTTCATCCATTATCTTTACCTGCCGTATTTTCTTTTTGTACGTTCTGTACGTCTTTCAAGTGCCTCTTTACGTGCTTTTTCCTTCTGACGTTTTTTCTTTTCCGCCTCTTTCTGACGTAAAAGGAGGTTAATTCTGAAAACTACAATTGTACCGCCGATTACCTGAACAATATCACAGCCTGTGGCTTCCGCAATTTTCTGTGCGAGAACTTTAGGCTCTTCAGGAGAGGTTTCAAGGTGAACTTTTATTTTAAAAAGTTCCCTTGTGTTAAAAGTATCTTCAAGTTGTGCCACAACCGCATCGGTAATACCCTCCTTACCTATCTGGAAAATAGGGTCAAGACCGTTTGCCTCGGCACGTAATTTTGCTCTTTCTTTACTTGTCATATTATCTTATTCCTTTGACCAGGTTGTACCCTCGCGGGTGTCAAGAAGTTTAATTCCTTTTTCTAAAAGTTCATTACGGATTCTGTCCGCCTCTGCAAAGTTCTTTTCCTTTTTAGCAGCGGCTCTCAAAGCGATTTGCTCCTCAACATAAAGGGTGAGTTCGTCCTTCTCACCTGCGTCACTTTCGTCCTTTTGTGCAAGTTTCTTTGCACCCTCAACAAGGTCGAGAGAAAGAACACGGTCAAAATCATTGAGAAGATAAATCTTTGTTTTATCGTTTGTTTTTTCCTTAAGAACGTCATAAACCGCAGTAACTGCAAGGGATGTATTGATATCGTTATCAAGCGCACCCTTGAATGATGCGGTAAGCTTTTCTACTGCCTGAGCATCAAGTTCATCATTTTCATCGGGGTTAAGTGTCGCAATTTTCTTAAGAAGTTTTTCGTAAGCAGTTGCCGCACCATCAAGATTTTCATAAGAGAAAACAAGTTGTTTTCTGTAATGGGACTGAAGGCAGAAGAATCTGTATGCCAAGGGGTTGTAGCCCTTTTCTTCAAGAAGTGAAACCGTAAGAAATTCACCCTTAGATTTGCTCATTTTACCTGTGTTTGTATTAAGATGTAAAACGTGGAACCAATAGTTACACCATTTATGACCTACGAAAGCCTCACTCTGAGCAATTTCGTTTGTGTGATGAGGGAATGCGTTATCAATACCACCGCAATGGATATCAAGTCTTTCGCCGAGATGTTTAAGACTTATAGCGGAACACTCAATGTGCCAACCGGGATAGCCTACACCCCAGGGTGAATCCCATTTAAGAGCCTGTTCTTCAAACTTTGACTTTGTAAACCAAAGAACGAAGTCATTTTTATTGCGTTTGTTGGTATCTTCCTCAACGCCCTCACGCACACCGACCATAAGCTCGTCACTGTCGTGCTTGTTAAATACATAGTATTCGTCTAATTTGGAAGTATCAAAATAAACGTTACCACCTGCTACGTAAGCATAGCCCTTTTCAATGAGACCCTGTACCATAGCGATAAATTCATCAATACAGTTTGTTGCGGGTTCAACTACGTCCGGAGTTTTTATGTTAAGCTTAGCACAGTCTGCAAAAAAAGCGTCCGTATAGAATTTTGCAATATCCATAACGGTCTTATTTTCACGCTTTGCACCCTTAACCATTTTGTCTTCGCCTGTGTCGGCATCACTTGAAAGGTGACCTACGTCGGTGATGTTCATAACACGTTTAACATCGTAACCACTGTAACGAAGGTGTTTTTCGAGTACATCCTCCATAATATAACTACGAAGATTACCGATATGCGCAAAATGGTAAACCGTGGGACCGCAAGTATACATACTTACCTTGCCCTCTACATTTTCTTTGAAATCTTCTTTTTTTCGGGAAAGTGAGTTATAAAGTTTCATAATATCTACCCTATTCTATTTAGAAAAATCTATAAGTTTAATTGACTGTTTTACGTATACCACACCCGATATCACACACAGTACCGCCGTAACCCATAAAAGCCCGTTGGAAACGGTGCTCAAAGGGAAGTTTTCACCCAAAATGCCACACTCGTTAAGGTGAGCGAGTACCATAATAACAAGGGAAAAAACCATCTGTGACACGGTTTTCATTTTGCCGTAAATATTGGCGGGTATAACCACACCCTGTGCCGTTGCAACCAATCGGAATGAAGTAATAGTAAACTCTCTTAATAATACTATCATAATTATCCAGATATTGCAAAGGTCAAATTTCATAAAGGCAAGAAGTGCCGCAGTTGTAAGTATTTTATCCGCCACGGGGTCCGCAAGCTGACCGAAAACCGTTACGATATTTCTTTTACGGGCAATTTTACCGTCAAGAAAATCCGTAAATGAGCCTATGGCGAAAACTACAAGTCCCCACATAAAATGATATTTAATATCACTTAAAAACAGAGCGAGGAAAATGGGTGTAAGTATTATTCTTACAATAGTAAGTTGGTTTGGCACGTTCATATTTTTCATACCGCTTCACCAATAAGAGAATAATCGTCCTTATCAAAAATCTCAACCGGGACAATATCCCCGTCATCAATTCTGTAACCCGATGTAAGAATTACATTATTGTCAATATCGGGAGCATCCATATATGTCCTGCCGTAATAACTGTCGGTATAGGGGTCATAACCCTCTACAAGTACATCAAGGGTTTTACCGATACATTCCTCGAGTTTTGCTTCGGCAATAGTATACTGTTGGTTCATAATAACCTCGGCACGTTCCGCCGCAACCTCGGGGTCAACCTGATTTTCGAAATCGCAAGCGGGAGTACCCTCCTCGCGAGAATATGCGAAACAACCGACTCTGTCAAGTTTAGCCTCGTTTACGAACTCAGAAAGAATTGTAAATGCCTCATCTGTTTCACCGGGGAAACCGGTAATGAAAGTACTTCTGAGAATTACATCGGGAATTCTTGCTCTTATTTTTTCAATAAGGGCGAGAAGGCTCTCCTTATTGCCTTTTCTGTTCATCGCCTTAAGAATTTCACCGTCCGCATGTTGCATGGGCATATCAATATAGTTACAAACTTTATCATTTTCGGCAATAGCATCTATAAGTTCATCGGTAATTCTGTCGGGATAACAATAGAGAAGTCTTATCCACTGAAGTTTTTCAATTTTACTTAACTCACCGAGAAGTTCGGGAAGTTTAAGTTCACCGTAAATATCTTCACCGTATTTTGTGGTATCCTGTGCCACAAGAATAATCTCTTTAACGCCCTTTTCGCAAAGTGCGTTTGCCTCGTCAATAACATCCTCCATCTCACGGCTTCTGAAATCGCCCCTGATTGAAGGAATTGCACAGTATGAACAACGGTTACTGCAACCCTCGGCAATTTTAAGGTAAGCAGTATATTCGGGGGTTGTAAGCACCCTACCACCATTAAGGGGAAGTTCCTCATTTGAGGGGAAGGAAGTATAAAGCTCGTCACTCTCAAAAAGAGCATCGCAAACTGCAACTATATCCGCATTTGCACCGATACCCACTACGCCGTCAACCTCGGGAATCTCGGAAACTACCTCATCCTTATAACGCTGCGCAAGGCAACCCGTAACAACAATTTTACTTAAAAGTCCGTCTTCTTTAAGGTCTGCCATTTCAAGTATTGCGTCAATAGATTCTTTTTTGGCATCCTCAATAAATCCGCAGGTGTTTACAATAACAACATCCGCTTTATCTGCCTCTTGTACAAGAATATAACCTGCATCAACAAGTTTCTTGAGCATTATCTCGGCATCCACCTGATTTTTGGGACAACCAAGACTAATCATTCCAACTTTTCGTGACATAATTTCCACCTCATTATTGGGGCATTTCTACACCCATTTCTGAAAAAGCATCTTTAATATCCCGATAAGAATAGCCCATTCTTATAAAACGGTTCACTAATCTTTTCCGTTCTTTTTCCGTTTCGAGATTTTTTTCGTATTTTATCCTTAACATATCTATAATACGCTGAATTGGCTCGTTGTCAAGTATTTTCAACGTTTTATCAATGGTTTCAGGGTCAATTCCTTTGTTTTTTAACTCATATGATATTCTTTTTATGTCGTACTTTTTCACTTTAAAAAGATATTCGGTATACTCCCGGCAATATTCTTCATCATTAAGATATCCGAATGAGTTTATTTTATCTATAGCCCTACTTGCTGCCTCGTCACCGAAATTCATCTTAAGTTTATTATATAACTCTTTTTCGGAATACCCACGCATAGAAAGATACTTTAAACCTTTCTCATACGCAGAGCGAAAGCCTGCCTCCCCTTTCAGGGAAGCAAGCTCGTCATCTGAAATTTCCTGACCCTCCGAATACCCCGAGCGATACCAAAAGTCATCGTACAGGGTAAGGGTATATTTATTATCAATGTATATGTGTACCTTGTTGCCGTTGCCCGGCTTTGAAGTAATTATCATTTTAATCAATCATCAACGGCTATATCTATTTTAGCCCTTGCTTTTTCCTTTGTTACAGGCTCCGCGGCAGTTGCAGCGGGAGCAGTTTCTCTACGGGAAATGGGGTTTCTTGCAGAAATTGCGTTGCGGATAGCCTCACGCACCTTGCCCTCAATTTCAGCACAGAACTCGGGATTCTGTCGGATGTATTCCTTAACGTTATCGCGACCCTGACCGAGACGTTCCTCACCATAGTAGAACCATGCACCGCTTTTTCTTATTATTTCCATTTTAACCGCAAGGTCAAGAATTTCACCGTATTTGGAAATACCCTCACCGTACATAATATCGAACTCTGCCTCTTTGAAGGGAGGAGCAACTTTGTTCTTTACAATTTTAGCCCTTGTACGTGAGCCGATAAATTCGTTGCCGGCGCCTTTCAACTGCTCAACACGTCTTACATCCATACGGATTGTTGAGTAGAATTTAAGAGCACGTCCACCGGTTGTAACCTCGGGGTTACCGTAAATAACGCCAACCTTCTCACGAAGCTGGTTAATGAAAATGACAGTTGTATTTGATTTAGCAATTGCGCCTGTAAGCTTTCTTAAAGCCTGTGACATAAGACGGGCGTGAAGACCCACGTGCGAGTCACCCATTTCGCCCTCAATTTCTGCCTTAGGAACAAGAGCGGCAACGGAGTCAACAACAATAACGTCAAGAGCACCCGAACGAGCGAGATACTCGGTAATTTCAAGAGCCTGTTCACCATTATCGGGCTGTGACACAAGAAGGGAATCAATATCAACACCCAAAGCCGCAGCATAGATCGGGTCAAGAGCGTGCTCCGCATCAATAAACGCAGCTTCTCCGCCCATTTTCTGAGCCTCAGCAACAACATGCAAAGCCAGGGTGGTTTTACCGGAGCTTTCAGGACCGTAAATTTCAACGATTCGTCCCTTAGGAAGACCGCCGATACCTGTTGCTGCATCAAGGGCGATTGAACCTGTGGGAATAGCCTCAATATTCATACCCATATTTTCACCGAGACGCATAACGGCACCTTTGCCGAAATTCTTTTCTATTTGTGTGAGGGCGGTTTCAAGCGCCTTTGATTTTTCTTTATTGTCTGCCATTTTAATACTCCTTCCAAAGTGTACAAATGTTCGGTTTCAACGAGTATTATATATGATTACTTTCTAAAAATCAAGCAATTTTCAAAAAAAACTTAAAAATATTACCGTGGAATATGTAAAAGTTCATAAAAAGAGGGATTTTATAAAAAAAATACTTGCATTTGCATTAAAAAGGTGATATCATACGTTCGTTGTCTTATGTTTAGACTTATTTTGGCTATACTTATGATTATTATGAAGGAGGTGCAGCTCAATGGCAAAATGCGAATTTTGT
Organism: Acutalibacteraceae bacterium; assembly: GCA_045592665.1. Lineage (GTDB taxonomy): Bacteria > Bacillota > Clostridia > Oscillospirales > Acutalibacteraceae > DTU089. Next base: position 59 of record JAZNVE010000142.1, on the reverse strand, counting down.
AACAAAGAGGTTGCTTTCGGCATCAAGGTTTCTCACTCACACAGACGTTCAAACAGAAC
>JAZNVE010000141.1:0-5657 GCA_045592665.1 Acutalibacteraceae bacterium | reverse complement strand
GAAACGCATTTTAACTCTGTCTGCACCTGTTTCGATAACGATACTGTCTTCTTTAACAGTAACAACACGACCCATAATACCGCCGATTGTTGTAACTTCGTCACCAATCTGGATAGAATCACGCATTTCCTGCTCTTCTTTTTGTTTTTTCTTCTGAGGACGAATCATAAGGAAGTACATAGCGACTGCCATTACGACAATCATAATGATACCGCCCCACTGTCCGCCGGGTTTTGTTGTAGCATCTGCAGCAGCATCACCTGCACCGCCACCCAATAAATTACTTAAAAAGTTTAATGCTATAAAATTCATAATAAAAAATCCTCCAAAAATTTCATACTCGTACATTATAGCTTTAAATTTATAAATATACAAGTCTTTTTTTAAATTTAATGATTTATTTATATTCTCGTATCAAGTAAATCAACATACTTATTCTTGAAGTCGTTGAATGTACCATTGTCAAGTTCATCGCGTATACGTTTCATAAGATTGTTATAGAAATAAAGGTTATGAGTAACGGCTAAACGCATTGCAAGTATCTCTTTAGCTTTGAAAAGATGATGCATATATGCTCTCGAAAATTTCTGACAGGTGGGGCAATTACACTCAATATCAATGGGTGTATCATCAGTAGCATATTTGGCATTATTGAGGTTAATTATACCGTTCCAGGTGAATAAGTGACCGTGACGGGCGTTACGGCTGGGCATTACGCAGTCAAATAAGTCAACACCACGGCTTACGCCCTCAATAATATTACCGGGAGTACCGACACCCATAAGATAACGGATTTTATCCTTTGGTGCAAAGGGTTCAACGGCGGATATAATACGGTACATATCCTCTTTCGGCTCCCCTACCGCAAGACCTCCAATGGCATAACCGTCAAGGTCAAGGTCGGCAATAATTTTCATATGCTCAACACGTAAATCATCAAAGGTTGCACCCTGATTTATACCGAAAAGCAACTGATTTTTATTTATGGTATCGGGAAGATTATTGAGTCTTTCCATCTCGTTTTTACAACGTATGAGCCAACGAGTGGTTCTTTCGATGGATTCTTTGGCATATTTATATTCAGCGGGATTTTTAACACATTCGTCAAAAGCCATAGCGATTGTAGATCCTAAGTTTGACTGAATCTGCATACTTTCCTCGGGACCCATAAAAATCTTCTTGCCGTCAATATGGGAGTTAAAAGTAACGCCTTCCTCTTTGATTTTGCGAAGCTTCGCCAAAGAAAATACCTGAAATCCGCCACTATCCGTAAGAATAGGTCCGCTCCAACCTGTAAACTTATGAAGTCCACCAAGTTCTTTTATAAGTTTATCACCGGGTCTTACGTGTAAGTGATAGGTATTACAAAGCTGAACCTGACAGTCAATATCCTTTAAATCATAAGCGGAAAGACCGCCCTTTATAGCACCACAGGTGGCAACATTCTGAAATGCGGGTGTCTGAACAGTACCGTGAACGGTTGTAAATTCACCGCGACGGGCAGTACCCTCGGTTTTTAATAACTTAAACATATTTGTAACCTCGTTTATAATATCAGCATGCAGTCGCCGAATGAAAAGAAACGATATCTTTCATCAACTGCCTCTTTGTATGCTTTAAAAGTCTTGTCATAGCCGTAAAATGCACTTACGAGCATTATCAATGTGCTTTCGGGAAGATGAAAGTTAGTAAGTAAACCGTCAATACACTTGAATTTATAACCGGGATAGATAAAAATATCCGTGTTTCGGTCATCCTCGCGTATTTCACCGCAGAAAGTAGCGGCGGATTCAAGAGTACGGCAACTTGTAGTACCAACGGCTATTACCCTACCGCCGTTTTTCTTGGTTTCGTTAATTAAATCGGCGGTTTCTTTGGGTAAATGGTAATGTTCCGAGTGCATATGGTGGTCCTCGATTTTATCAGCCTTAACGGGTCTGAATGTACCGAGACCAACATGCAAGGTAACATAACCGATATTAACGCCTTTTTCCTTTAATTTACCGAGTATTTCATCAGTAAAATGAAGTCCCGCAGTAGGTGCGGCGGCAGAGCCTAATTCTTTTGAATAAACTGTCTGATAACGTTCTTTATCCTCTAATTCCTCCGTAATATAATGAGGCAAGGGCATCTGACCGATTTTATCAAGGATGTTAAAAATATTATCGTTTTTATCATAAGAGAAACGAACAATTCGGTTACCGTTATCAAGTACCTCAATAACTTTTGCTTCAAGAATACCGTTACCGAAAGTAAATTCCGCACCTTCTTTAGCTCTTTTACCCGGACCTGCGAGAGTTTCCCACAAATCGTTTTCAATCTGATTAAGAAGTAAAAACTCAACATTAGCACCCGTGTTCTTCTTAGTACCGTAAATACGGGCGGGTAAAACCCTCGTATTATTAAGAATAAGGCAATCACCCTCTTTAAAGTAGTCGAGTATGTCAAAAAAGTGCTTATGAGATATCTCATCACTGTTTTTTGACAAAACCATCATACGGGAGTGGTCGCGGGGCTCTATGGGATGTTGAGCAATAAGCTCTTCGGGTAAATGGTAAAAAAAGTCGGATTTGTTCATAATTCTCCCTTTGTTTCCTTAATGTGTAGTAAAAATTATAAATAATAACAATTGACTATCTTTTAATATAATGGTATTATTTATAATTGTTAAAAAGCGGATTATATTATAATTCATTTACACCGCAATTACAAGTGTTTTTTATTACGGAGGTACACTTATGAAAAAGTATAAAGTTGGTATTATCGGCGCAACAGGTATGGTTGGCCAGAGATTTGCTCTTTTACTCGCTGAGCATCCCTGGTACGACGTAACTGTTCTTGCCGCAAGTTCACGTTCTGCAGGTATGAGCTACAAGGAAGCCCTCGGCGACCGTTGGTGTATGGCTGAACCCACACCCGAAAAATATCTTGATATGCCCGTTCTTGATGCAGAAAAGGATATTGAAAAAATCGCTGCGAGTGTTGATTTCGTATTCTGTGCAGTTAACCTCAGCAAGGACGAAACAAAACTTCTTGAGGAAAAATACGCTAAAGCCGAATGCCCCGTTGTTTCAAACAACAGTGCTCACCGTATGACTCCCGACGTACCCATGGTAGTTCCCGAGCTTAACCCCGAGCATATCGAAATCATCAAAGCTCAGAGAGAGCGTCTTGGTACAAAGCGTGGCTTTATTGCAGTTAAATCAAACTGCTCACTTCAGTCATACGTTCCTGCCCTCTTCCCCCTTCACGACAAATATACTGTTAAAGATGTTGTTGTTTGTACTTATCAGGCTATTTCAGGTGCAGGTAAAACTTTCGAAAGATGGCCCGAAATGGTTGATAACGTAATCCCCTTCATCGGTGGCGAAGAAGAAAAGAGCGAAAAAGAACCCCTTAAACTCTGGGGTAAAATTGAAGGAAATGAAATTGTATCTGCAACTGAGCCCCACTTTACCGCTCAGTGTATCCGTGTTCCCGTTTCTGACGGTCATATGGGTGCAGTATTCGTTCGTTTCGAAAACAAACCCACTAAAGAAGAAATGATTGATATGTGGAAGAACTTCAAAGGCAGAGCTCAGGAGCTTGAGCTTCCCTCCGCTCCCAAGCAGTTCCTTCACTATTTCGAAGAGGATAACTGTCCTCAGGCAAAACTTCACAGAAATCTTGAAAACGGTATGGCAGTTTCAATCGGCAGACTTCGTGAAGATACACAGTATGATTATAAATTTGTTTGCCTTGCACATAACACCTTAAGAGGTGCTGCAGGCGGTGCTGTTCTTCTCGCTGAACTCCTTTGTGCAGAAGGATATATGGACTAATTCGGAATTCATAATTCGGAATTCATAATTTAGGGGGCACTTCGTGCCGATTTTATGATTAAAGTTTCGCGAAGCATTCCGATAATTACGCATTACGCATTAAGCATTACGAATTACGCATTAATAATATCTGGGAGGTCTTACTGTGAAAAAGCCTATTTTTACAGGTTCGGGTGTAGCTATTGTTACACCCTTTACCGGGGACGATTTAAAAATCAATTTCTCTCTTTTTGAAGAAATTTTAGAGTACCAGATTCAAAACGGAACGGATGCAATTATCGTTTGCGGTACAACGGGTGAAAAATCGACTCTCGTTTATGACGAACACGTGGAGGCTTTACGTATAGCCGTTGAAACCGTAGGAAAAAGAGTTCCCGTTATTGCGGGAACAGGTAGTAACGACACTAAACACGCGGTAATGCTCTCAAATGATGCGGAGCGTGTCGGTGTTGACGGTCTTCTTATGGTTACCCCCTATTACAACAAAGCGTCACAGGATGGACTTATTGAGTCATATTCGTACATTGAAAAGCGTGTTTCTACACCCATTATTTTATACAATGTACCAAGCAGAACGGGTGTTAATATTAAACCCGAAACGTACCTTGAACTCTCAAAATTACCCCTTGTAAACTCCGCTAAAGAGGCTAACGGCGATATATCGGCTTTGGCTCAGTCAATGGCTCTTTGCGGTGATAACCTTAATTTTTACTCGGGTAATGATGACCAGATCACCGCCTTTATGGCTCTTGGTGCCAAGGGTGTTATTTCGGTTCTTGCAAACGTTGCACCGAAACTTACCCACGATATTGCTCAGTACGGTCTTGAGGGTGATTTAAAAAAGAGTGCCGAGTTACAACTTGAGTATATTGACTTGTGCAATGCACTTTTCTGTGACGTAAACCCCATTCCCGTTAAGGCGGCTATGAGTATGATGGGCTTTGACGTTGGCAGATGCCGAATGCCCCTTTCCCCTCTTAATGAGAAAAATACTAAACTTTTAAAATCAGTTTTAGAAAAACATAATATGCTATAAACGGTTATTACCGTTACTTATGGCGGTTGGCGTTCTCTGTTACTGAAGAATAACACAAAGAGAACTACCCACCACCACACCTTCGGTGCGGTCCCCCTCCCTATTTGCTGAAGCAAACAGGGATGATAAAGCATCGGTTTTCGGAGGAAGTTTAAATGACAAGAATACTTTTGAGCGGTTGCTGTGGTAAAATGGGCAGATTTGTAGCCTCCGCAGTTGCCGGACGTAAGGATTGCGAAATTGTCGCAGGTATTGATATTGTTGAAGATTCAACACTCGGTTTTCCTGTGTTTTCAAATTATGACGAGGTTCAGGTTAAAGCCGATGTAATAGTCGACTTTTCTAACCCCTCGCTTTTACCCGCAATGCTTGATTATGCTGTAAAAACAGGTACAGGTGTTGTTCTTGCAACAACGGGTCTTACAGATGAACAGATTAAGACGGTTGAGGATGCAGGTAAATCAGTTCCCGTATTCTTCAGTTATAATATGTCAATCGGTGTTAGCCTTCTTTGTGAGCTTTCAAAGGTTGCTGCAAAGGTTCTGGGTAACGGCTTTGACGTTGAAATCGTTGAAGCACACCATAACCAGAAGCTTGATGCACCCAGCGGTACGGCAATTATGCTCGGTAACGCAATTAAAGAGGAGATGCCCGACGCATACTTTGAGTATGACAGACACTCAAAACGCGAAAAAAGACATACTAACGAAATCGGTATTCACTCAGTTCGCGGTGGTACAATCGTTGGTGAACACGAGGTTATTTTCGCAGGTAATGACGAAATAGTAAAACTCTCTCAC
>JAZNVE010000140.1:0-32273 GCA_045592665.1 Acutalibacteraceae bacterium | reverse complement strand
TTTTATTGACATAGTTTCAAGCGGGTCAATTGTTTTTTGTTTCGTCAGGTGGTGGGAGGTCCTATCATCCCATTTTGCGTAGCAAAAAGGGAGGGGGACCGCGTAGCGGTGGTGGGTAGTTCTCTTGCCTTTAGTTGTCTGTTGGTCAGAAGAACCGTAAGGTACGCATCTATGCGTACCGCAAAAGATAAAGATCATCTTTGCAGTGTGTTGTATAGTAAAACTTACTTTCCTTGCTCGCGGGACGGATAGATCCGTCCCTTACAGTGGTTTGTTGTTCTAACAAACTGAAGAATAACTGTAAGTGAACTACCCTTTATACCTTTCACTAATTTGTTGACATATATCAACCAATTATGATATAATATCCAAATATTTTTATTGTAAAGGAATGAAAGTTTTGCCTATTACAGATTTTCTTGTTAATAACGCAAAAAATTACAAGGATGAGGTTGCCCTTGTTGAGATTAACCCCGAAGTTCAGGAGCAGAGCCGTAAGACCTGGCGAGAGTATGAGCTTATGCAACCCGACCCGTTAAACGCAGGTAGAAGTCAGATTACCTGGGGTGAGTTTGACAAACGTGCTAATCGTTTTGCAAACCTTCTTCTTTCAAGAGGAATCAAAAAAGGTGACAGAGTTGCCATTCTTCTTATGAATAGTATTGAGTGGCTTCCCGTATATTTCGGTATTCTTAAGACGGGTGCTCTTGCAGTACCGCTTAACTACCGCTACACTGCGGATGAAATTAAATATTGCCTTAAGCTTTCCGACAGCGATGTGCTTGTTTTCGGTCCTGAGTTTACAGGACGTGTTGAGGAAATCTGCCACAGAATTCCCGATGTTAAATATACATTCTATGTGGGCGAGGATTGTCCTACATTCGCTGAAAGCTACGACAGACTCGTTACATATTGTTCAACCCGTGACCCCGGAATTGTGCTTACTGACGATGACGAGGCGGCAGTTTACTTCTCATCGGGTACTACGGGCTTCCCCAAGGCTATTTTACACGCTCACAGGAGCCTTGTTCACGCGGCTAAAACCGAACAAGCCCACCATTCACAGGGTAGGGACGACGTATTCCTTTGCATACCGCCCCTTTATCACACAGGTGCGAAAATGCATTGGTTCGGTTCTCTCGTTGCGGGTAGTAAAGCGGTAATTCTTAAGGGTACAAGGCCTAAGTGGATTATAGAATCTGTAAGCCGTGAGCATTGTACAATCGTGTGGCTTCTTGTTCCGTGGGCTCAGGATATTCTTGATGCCATTGACCGCGGAGAAATCGATATAAATGAATATGAGCTTTCACAGTGGAGATTGATGCATATCGGCGCTCAACCCGTTCCGCCCAGTCTTATTAAAAGATGGCTCGGTGTTTTCCCCCATCATCAGTATGACACAAACTACGGTCTTAGTGAGTCCATCGGTCCCGGTTGTGTGCATCTTGGTGTTGAGAATGTTCACAAAGTCGGTGCAATCGGTAAAGCAGGTTACGGTTGGGAAGTTAAAATTGTTGACGAAAACAGAAATACCGTTCCTCGCGGTGAGGTTGGCGAACTTGCAGTTAAAGGTCCCGGCGTAATGCTCTGTTACTATAAAGACGAAAAGGCAACTGAAGATGTTTTAGGTGACGGTTGGCTCTTTACGGGTGATATGGCTCAGGAGGATGAGGACGGTTTCATTTTCCTTGTTGACCGTAAAAAGGACGTTATTATTTCAGGCGGTGAAAACCTTTATCCCGTTCAGATTGAGGACTTCCTGCGTAAACACGAGGATATAAAGGACGTTGCGGTTATCGGTCTTCCCGATGCACGTCTTGGTGAAATTGCCGCGGCAATTATTGAGGCTAAAGAGGGTGTAACCCTTACAGAGGATGACATTAACGACTTCTGCTACGATTTACCCCGTTACAAACGTCCGAGAAAGATTATTTTTGCGGATGTTCCCCGTAACCCTACGGGTAAAATCGAGAAACCCAAGCTCCGTCAGATTTACTGTGGCGAAAGCCTTGTTGCTTCACAGAATGAAATTAAGAAATAATATTTTAAGAGGTACATATAAATGAAAAAACTTTTATTAGGTAACGAAGCCGTTGCCCGTGGTCTTTATGAAGCGGGTTGCCGTGTGGCTTCAAGTTATCCCGGTACACCCAGTACTGAGGTTACCGAATGTATTGCAAAATATAATGAAATTACAAGCGAATGGGCACCTAACGAAAAGGTTGCCTGTGAGGTTGCCTTTGGTGCTGCAGTTGCAGGTGCACGTTCATTCTGTGCAATGAAGCACGTTGGTCTTAATGTTGCGGCAGACCCTCTTTTCACTTCATCCTATACAGGTGTTAACGCAGGTATGGTTATAGTTGTTGCGGACGACCCGGGTATGCATTCATCACAGAATGAGCAGGATAGCCGTCATTACGCCAAGGCATCAAAAATTATGATGCTTGAGCCTTCGGATTCTGACGAGTGTCTTAAATTCTCGAAATTAGCATTCGAACTTTCCGAGCGTTTTGATACTCCCGTTCTTTTAAGACTTACAACCCGCGTTTCTCACTCAAGAAGCCTTGCGGAAGTAGGCGAGAGAGTAGATAACGGTCTTAAGGCATACGAAAAGAATCCTCAGAAATACGTAATGGTTCCCGCAAATGCCAAGGTTAAGCACGTAGTTGTTGAAAAACGTATTCTCGACCAAATCGAGTACTGCGAAACTGAGGCGGTTGAAAAGGGTCTTAACACAGTTGAATATAACAGTAAAAAAATCGGTGTTATTACATCGGGTATTTGCTACGAATACGCAAAAGAGGCTTTGGGCGAAAACGCAAGTTACCTTAAATTAGGTTGCGTATATCCGCTTCCCGAAAAGCTTATTAAGGATTTCTGCAACGAATGTGAAACTGTTTATGTTCTCGAGGAATTGGATGATTATATCGAAACCCATTGCCGTAAAATCGGTGTTGAGGTTAAGGGTAAATCCGAATTTACTCTCTTAGGCGAATATTCACAGGGTCTTATCAAAAAAGTGATTTTGGGTGAAGAAAGTGCATCCCTCAAAGCGGATGTTCAGATTCCTCCGAGACCTCCCGTTCTTTGTGCGGGTTGCCCTCACAGAGGTCTTTTCTACACTCTTAAGAGATTAAATGTTACAGTCAGCGGTGATATCGGTTGTTATACCCTCGGTGTTGCTAAACCCTTGGGTATGATGGATACGGTTCTTTGTATGGGTGGTAGCGTTTCAGGTCTTCACGGCAGAAATATTGCAGACCCCGAAAGAGCAAATAAGAGTGTTGCGGTTATCGGTGACTCAACATTTATTCACTCAGGCGTTACGGGACTTATTGATATCGCTTACAACAACAGTAACTCTGTTACAATTATTCTTGATAACAGTATTACAGGTATGACGGGTCATCAGCAGAACCCCACAACGGGTTATAATATCAAGGGTGAACCTGCGGCGGCAGTCAGCCTTGAAAAACTCTGTGAAGCAGTGGGTATCAACAATGTATTTGTAGTTGACCCCTATGACCTTAAGGATTGCTACGATAATATCAGTAAAGCTCTTTCGCTTAATGCTCCTGCGGTTGTTATTTCAAGAAGACCCTGCGCACTTCTTAAAACAGTTAAACATAATCCTCCTCTTAAGGTTAATAAGGATAAATGTAAATCCTGTAAAATGTGTATGAAAATCGGTTGTCCCGCTATCAGTATGAAGGACGGTAAGGCAGAGATTGACTTTACACAGTGCCTTGGTTGCAATGTTTGTTCACAGCTTTGCAAATTCGATGCAATTGAATAAGAAAGGAGAGTAAAATAATGAATAAATCAATTATGATTGTTGGTGTCGGCGGTCAGGGTACACTTCTGGCAAGTCGCATTTTAGGTAGCGCTCTTCTTTCAAAGGGCTATGATGTAAAGGTTTCCGAAGTTCACGGTATGAGTCAACGTGGCGGTTCCGTTGTAACTTACGTAAAATATGGTGAAAAGGTGTATTCACCCGTTGTTGGTGAGGGCGAAGCGGATTTGATTCTCGCTTTTGAACAGCTTGAAGCCGCAAGATGGCTTTCCTGCCTTAAACCCGAAGGTAAAGTTATTGTGAATACTCAGAAAATTGACCCTATGTCAGTTGTTATCGGTGATTGTCAGTATCCCGAGGGTGTGCTTGATGCAGTAAGAAATGCAGGTGCAACGGTTGTTGAGCTCGATGCACTTCCCCTTGCAGTTGAAGCGGGTTCACCCAAGGCTACAAACGTTGTACTTATCGGTGCAATGGCTAAAAATACGGACATTGACAAGGAAATCTGGATTGAAGCGGTTAAATCCTGCGTTCCCGAAAAGTTCCTTGAAATGAACCTTAAAGCCTTTGAATTGGGATATAATCAATAATAAAAAGTAAAAGATGCATTCCTCAAAATGAAAAAGAGGGATGCATCTTCTTTATTTTTACATATAATATATTGGTGAATGTTATGATAAAAATGTATTTCAAGCCTCGGTTTAAAAGACCGCCGCCCATAAGAGCAAAAAGACTATTTTCTAAAAGGAAAGCCAATATAATTATTTTCAGGGTTGTTTCTGTTTTACTTGTAATAGCCATAATTACCGTTATATGCGATATAAAAATGCGACCCATAATCGAAACCGTAGGCGGTACGGCACTTAAAAACTCTCTTTCAAACGTCCTCGACAGAACGGTTAATGAAATAGTTGATGATATAGGTGTGCGTTACGGGGATATGGTGAATATGGAGAAGAATCCCGACGGCTCAATTGCCGCCATAACTCTCAACAGTTCATACATAAACGGCTATAAAGCGGATTTGTCCGACAGATGCTCCGACAGACTTGCGGAATTTGATAAAACGAGTGTACCCATACCTATGAGTTCAATTATAGGTCTTGCCTTTTTTGATAACCCGATTTTCAATATTGACGTTACGGCTACCATTTACGGGTTTGCTATTACGGATGTAATATCAAAATTTGAAAGTGCGGGTATTAACCAGACCCGACATACAATTTACCTTGATGTAAATGCATCCGCCCACGCGTATATGGGTTTAGTACATCTTAATGAAAGCGTTGATGAAACAATTATTCTTGTGGAAACCATAATTGTGGGTGAAGTGCCGCAGTCCTATTATGTAAGAAACGATTAAAAGGGGCTGTAAAAAACGCAAGTTTTTTTTACATCCCCTTATTTAGCCGATAAATTTATCCATAAGAGTATGACCGATTTCTACGTAGTTGCCTGTAGCCTTGGCGGTTTGTTCCGTAAAGGTAGCAACACCGTTATTTGTAGCCTTTGACTTTTGGTAAATCATATAGGGTACTGCGTCACCTGCGTGGGTCATTGTAACAATGGGTGTGGGGTGGTCGGGGAGTACCATAATTTTATAATCATCATATTTGTCAAGGGCTTCAACAACCTTTGAAAGCACCTTTTCATCAATGATTTCAATGGATTTAACCTTGTTTTCAGGTTCGTTTCTGTGACCGCATTCGTCGGGCGCTTCAATGTGGATATAAACGAAATCCTTTGTTTCAAGTTCTTTGATGGCACATTCCGCTTTACCCTCAAAGTTTGTGTCAATATAGCCCGTTGCACCTTCCACCTCGGGTGCATTCATTCCCGCACATTTTGCTATACCTTTAAGTAAGTCAACTGCGGAAATAATTGAGCCGTCAACACCGTATTTTTCTTTGAAATCGGGGAGAGCGGGTTTTGTACCTTCGCCCCAGAGCCATATTGAGTTAGCGGGGCGTTTACCCTCGGCAATTCTGCGTTTATTAACGGGGTGCTCCATAAGGAAGTCGTAACTTTCCTTCATCATAGCAATAAGCTCTTTTGCGTTTTCGCTACTTGAAAGGTGTTCGCCGATAACCTTACCCGAAATATCGTGGGGAGGCGTAAGTTTACCTAAATCAAGTGTGCCCTCGTGCCATACAAGGCAGTGACGGTAGGCAACACCACTGTAAAATCTGAAAATATCGTTTCCGAAATGTTCCTCAACGCTTTTTATAATCTCGGCAGCATCGGCGGTTGAAATATCACCGGCACTGTAATCCACCATAGTTTTATCTTCGTAATTTTCCTCGTCGGAAAGGGTTACAAGGTTACAACGGAAAATAATATCGGAGTCAAGCATATTAACACCGATACTTACCGCCTCAAGAGGGGAGCGACCCGTGTAACATTCCTTGGGATTGTAGCCTAAAACGCTCATATTAGCAATATCGCTACCGGGCTTAAGACCATCGGCAACGGTTTTAACAAGACCAACCTCACCCATACTTGCTAATTTATCAAGACAGGGCTTTTTGGCAAGCTCCATAGGTGTTTTACCACCTAATGCGGGTACGGGATAGTCCGCCATACCATCGTATAAAACAACAATATATTTCATAGGATAACCTCTTTTCTCAGTGAATAGAACTATTTTACAACTAAATAATGCTCATTGTCAATAAAATGACTAAAAAACCTTGAAAAATAAAGGGTTTTGGAGTAATATTAAAAGCATAAATACAATACAAGGGAGTTTGATTTATTATGAAATTACCTATTGCTATACAGCTTTATTCCGTTCGTGACGATATGGAAAAAGACTTTGAAGGCACATTAAAAAAAGTTAAAGAATTAGGCTACGAGGGTGTTGAATTCGCAGGACTTTTCGGCAAAAGCGGTCTTGAAGTAAAGGCTCTTTGTGACGAAATAGGTCTCGTTCCCGTTTCGGCTCACGTGCCCTATTACGATATGCTGGAAAATCCCGAAGAAGTACTTAAGGATTACAGGGATATGGGTTGCAAATACGTAGTTGTTCCTTACCTTACTGAGGAGTGCCGTCCCGGTACTGACGGTTGGGATGCAACAGTTGAGGGTATCGGTAAAATCGGCAAGGTTGCTAAAGAAATGGGTATGCTACTTCTTTACCACAACCACGATTTTGAATTCCTTAAAATCGACGGTAAATACGCTCTCGATATTCTTTACGATACAGTTCCCGCAGACATACTCGCAACCGAAATTGATACTTGCTGGGTAAATGTCGGTGGCGAAGAACCTGCCGCTTACGTTGAAAAGTACACGGGCAGAGCCCCCATTGTTCACCTTAAGGATTTCAGCGGTTCAAAGGGTAACGGTCCTCTTTATAAGCTCATAGGTATTGAGGAGGAAGAAACCGAAAATAAATCAACATTTGAATTCCGCCCCGTTGGTAGCGGTGTTCAGAATTTCCCCAAGATTATTGAAGCTTCCGAAAAGGCAGGTGCAACCTGGGTAGTTGTAGAGCAGGATGACCCCTCAATGGGTAAAACACCTATCGAATGTGCAGAAATGAGCATCGGATATCTTAAAACTTTATAATTCAAAAAAACTCTCGCTTGATGCGGGAGTTTTTTTAATGCGTAATTCGTAATTCGTAATGCGTAATTAAAGGGGCAAAGCCGATGTAATTAGGAGTTAGGAGTGAGGAGTGAGGAGTGAGGAGTTTCGGGGCTACGCCGATTATAGATAAAGTATTTGAAAAGCGAAGCCTATCATCCCTGTCCGCCTTGGCGGATAGGGAGGGGGACCGCGTAGCGGTGGTGGGTAGTTCTCTTTCTGTTTTTCTTCAGTTCGATAGATGCGAAGCCTCGCCCTCCTGCGCAAGGAGGAGGGGGGACCACCGTCAGGTGGTGGGAGGTCCTATCATCCCATTTTGCATAGCAAAAAGGGAGGTCCTTATGAGTTAGTTTTATCTGCTAAGTATGGGGACCCTCCACCGTCCGTTTGGCTATATAATAAAATATACTTGCTGTCACGTTTATAACTTAATTGTATTTTCTTTCTTTTGAAATGACGGTCCCCCTCCCTCCTGCAGCAGGGAGGCGAGCTTCGCAAATTTGAAAATTTTTTCCGCTGAATATATCGCACCCGAAGGGTATAAAGGGTAGTTCTCTTGCGGTTATTCTTCAGTTAGATAGAACAACAAATCACTGTAAGGGACGGATCTATCCGTCCTGCGAGTAAGGATAGCAAGTTTTACTATACAACACACTCAAAGATGAGTTTTATCTTTTTCGGTACGCATAGATGCGTACCTTACGGTTCTTCTAACCAACAGGCAACTAAAGGTAAGAGAACTTATCTATAATTCGGCACGAAGTGCCCCGAAACTCCTAACTCCTAACTCCTAACTCCTAACTCCTAATTACATCGGCTTCGCCCCTTTAATTACGAATTACGCATTCCGAATTACGAATTAAAAAAGCTCCGCAATGCGGAGCTTTTAAGATTATCTGTTAAGAATAAGTTTTGTAAGTTCAACGGGTTCAACGATTGTATCGCCTTTGTAAACTCTCATATTACCTGAAGCGATTTCGTCGATGAGGATAACCTCGTCGTTGTTGTAGCCGAATTCGAACTTAATATCCCAAAGGTCAAGACCGATTGTTTTAAGGTCGTGAGCAATAATCTTTGTGATTTTGAGTGTCTGCTCTTTCATACTTTCGAACATTGCGGGGCTCATAACACCGAGTGCTGCAAGACCTTCGCCTGTAACAAGGGGGTCGCCCTTAGCGTCGTTTTTGAATGTGCATTCAACGTAGCCGCCCTCGAGAACAGTACCGTCTTCGATGTATTCGCCGTATCTTCTGATAAAGCTACCTGTTGCAACAAGTCTGCAGATAACCTCGAGACCGTGACCGAAAACCTTACCGGGAAGAACTTCCATAGTAGCGTTTTCAACATCAGCGCTTACATAGTGGGTTTTGATGCCTGCTTCTTTAAGCATATCAAAGTAGTAGATGGATGTTTTAAGGTTTTCTTTACCGATACCTTCGATTGTAAGACCAACGCTGTTTTCACCGGGGTCAAACACACCGTCTTTACCGGTACAATCGTCTTTGAATTTAAGCATTACGTTACCGTTTTCAAGCTCGTAAACGTCTTTTGTTTTGCCTTCGTAGAGTTTTTTCATTTTAAACGCTCCTTTTACCGCTTTGCAGTGGCATCAAAAATTTAACATACTAAATTTTAAAACTGTTTAAGTCGAATGTCAAGGGGGTCAAAAGTATTTTTTTTATATATAAAAATGTTCTAAAAATATGTTATAAATGAGTGTTAAATCAAAGTGATTTTTGGTGAAAAATACATTATAATCAGAAGTTTTTATAACTGAATTCTGTCCATGCACTGTCGTTTGAAAGAGCACCGCCGTTTTTGAAGGTTGCTTTGGCGGAGTTGTCATTTTTAAGCCAGATATCGAACCATTCTATTGCGTACTTGGTGTATGTATCGGGGTCAGTACAACAGCTTGTGTGACTGCCGTTTACGAGGGAAACATAAACCGCGGGACCTTTGGCAACATCGTAAGCGGGTTTCACCCATTTATTTGCACTTACTATCATATCCATAGTACCCGCCATAAATAAAGCGGGGGTGGTAAGGGGCTCTGCTTCCTCGGTATAGTTACTTCCCGCTAAAGAAAGGACGCAGTCAAATCGGGCATCTTTTACTGCGGCATTTACTGCACTTCTGCCACCCTGTGAGTGACCTACAGCCGCGGCTTTTTCGGTATTTATTTTACCGCAGAGTATACTTGACGAATTAGTGTTTTCGGAGATTATAAAATCCAAAGAAGCTATCTGTGCCGAGCCGTCTGCTGCCATAGTTTCATTATTTGCAACAACTATATAACCGTTTTCCGCAAGCTTCACAAGAAGTTTCTCGTATATTTTATAATCAAAGCCCGTGCCGTTTGCAAAAATGAGAACGGGGTAGGTGTAAGAATCGTTGAGAATAGCCTGTGAATAAAAAACAGTCTGGGTTTTACCCGCATATTCGGCGGTGTATGTAGTAACGCCCGTATCCGTAATAATCGGTGCCTCGGTTGTAGTGGGGGCAGGGGGCATTGTAGGTGCCACGGTGGAGGGCTCCTGTTGTGTTACGGGGGTTGTGGGTGTAACATCGGAGGGAGTTACGACCGACCCCGCCTGAGTATCCGAAGGAAGAGTACCGTTATCTGTACTACCGTCGGAGGGTAAATTATTATACACATCAGTATTATAATTTACGGTATCCGAAGCGGTAGGTTCCTCTTTTTTGAATTTTGAAAAATCGATTTTTATACAACCTGAAAATGAAAAAACCATAATGATAACTATAATTAACGCTACATAAGGTTTAATATGTTTCATATTTTTACAACTCCTCGGTTGATAGTTATTTAGATAATACCATAAAAAACCTGATTTAGCAATATATATGCTTTTAATCGTGTTTTTTCGATTGTTATTGACATAAATGTGGCGAAATGTTAAGATTATGTTAAACTATACTTAATTGAAAGAGGAATTGATATGAGTAACGAGTTAAAAAGAACCTATATTCCGTTTAACGAATGGCATGGGAAATCAAAACAGACCGAATATACCGAAGAAACACCGTTACTTTCACCCGATGGCAAGTTACTTGCAAAAGGGTGGGCGAGACGAAATTATTTTACCTATAACCGTGATTATGTAAAAACAGGTTTAACAAGCCGTAAGGAATGGGATTTTTATACCACTCACGTGGGCGACGAAATGCAGGTGCTTGTAAGCTTTGCCAATATTAACCTTGGCGGTTACGTGGGTGCAAAGCTTGTTAACCTTAAAACGGGTGAGGTTATTTGCGACTCCATTCAGTTTTTCCTCGGTGCAAATAAGCACGTACCGCCTGTAAAGGGCGACATCCCCAATCGTTATAAGGACAAAATCGGTAAAACAGAGTTCGATTTTGATACCAAGGAAACTGAAAGAACATTATGGTACAAGGGTTCTTATAAGGGCAAAAACGTTGAAGTAAACGTTACTATGGATATCCCCCAGGGACTTGAAAATATAACAACTATTTTCCCCTTTGAGGGCGATGATACCAAGTATTTTATGACCACAAAGCAGATGTGTATGCCCGCTCAGGGTAAGTTCGTTTACGGTGACTATGTTTACGAATTTTCAAAGGAAAATGCTTTTTGTACTATGGACTGGGGCAGGGTAAATACCCCTCACGAAATGGTATGGTACTGGGGTAGCGGTAATCA
This sequence comes from Acutalibacteraceae bacterium, assembly GCA_045592665.1. GTDB lineage: Bacteria > Bacillota > Clostridia > Oscillospirales > Acutalibacteraceae > DTU089. Next base: position 21,213 of record JAZNVE010000140.1, on the reverse strand, counting down.
GTATATAACTGACGAAAACGGCGATAAACACCTTTTAGGCTTTGAAATTACCTGGGCAATAGGTGACGAAAGCAACGGTACCGAAACCTGCATTTTTTACGATGGTAAAGTACATAAATTCGGTGCGGTGGATGTTGAAAAATTCCCCAAGGGCAGATTTATGGAGGAGTGGAAATTTGTTTCCGAGGATGGCAGGTTTAATATGACTATGAAACCCACCCTCGATAACCACAGTGATATTGACCTGAAAATAGGCAGAATGAATTGTCATCAGGTTTTCGGTGTGTGGAACGGCGACGTAACCTTGGATGACGGAAAGAAAATTGAGATTAAAGATATGTTTACTTTCTGCGAATACGTGGAAAACAAATGGTAAAATAAAAATCAACAGACGGGTTTTCGTCTGTTGATTTTTTATATGTTCAAAATTTCTTCAATTGTGGGCATTGAGCTTTCGGCACCCATACGGCTTACAGCTATTGACCCCGCTTTGTTCCCCATATCACAGCTCTTTACTATATCTCCGCTTCTCAGGTATTCGAGAGCCATAGCCGCGGTAAAACAATCACCTGCGGCGGTTGTGTCTACAACATTTGTTTTATAGGGCGGTATGATTTTCAGATTTTCACCGTCCCAGAGGGAGCAACCTCTTTCGCCTAATTTAAGAACTATAAACTGAGCTTTACTGCGTTCTTTTAAAATCTTTGATGCCTTTAAAATATTATCATCGTTGTCGGGATAAATACCCGTAAGAGCCTTGGTTTCGCTTTCGTTGGGTGATATTATATGGGCACCCTGCATTTTTTCTAAATCAAAGGCTTTGGCAGGCCCGCAGTCAATAACCGTTACGATGTTGTTTTTTACCGCTTCGTTTACGCAGTTTATAACTACATCCTCATTGGTTTCGAACTGAACGAGAAGTAAATCGGGTTTATAATCAATAAGGCTTTTTACGGCATTCTGACTGTCAATTTCCTTGTTTGCACCCTCGTATACCACAATACGGTTTTTGCCTTCGCCGTCGAGAATTATAACCGCAAGACCCGTCTGTGAGCCATTCGTATCAACACCCGAAATGTCAATTTTTTTATTCTTCAGGTTTTCTAAAAGAGCCTTGCCGTTTTCGTCGTCGGCAACCTTACCAATCATTCTTACCTTTGCACCAAGGGTGGCGAGGGCGGTTGCCTGATTTGCACCTTTACCGCCGTTTGCGTAGCCGTAGTCGGTGCCGACTACATTTTCACCCAGTTGCGGTACTTTTTCCATAGTGAGTATAAGGTCCATATTTATACTGCCAACAACGGCGGCACGAATATCAGAGAACATAAATAATCACCCCAAAAATTCCTTGAAATCCTTTGCGGCATTTTCAAGGGATTTATCTTTTAAAAACAGTGAACTTGTGCCTAAAACAAAAATGTCCGCACCTGAATCGTACATTTTCTTGCCGTTTTCAAGGCTTATATTACCGTCAACCTGAATTAATGTGTCGGCGTAACCCCATTGGGTTAAGAGTTTACGGGCTTCAATTACTTTTTTGTCGGCACCTTTGAAGATTTTTTGTCCCGCAAAGCCCGGGCTTACGGTCATAACAAGGAGCATATCAATATAATCCGTAAGGTTTTTTACATTTTCAACGGGTGTACCAGGGTTAATTGCAAGACCCGCTTTGCAACCTTTGTTTTTAATAAGTTCGAGGGTTCTGTGGATGTGAATATCCGACTCGTAGTGAACTGATACAATATCATTTTCCGTAAGATTCATTCGCTCAATGAATTTTGCGGGGTCGTAAACCATCATATGTATATCCAGGGGAATGTCAGTTACTTTTTTTATGGAGTTTATAAGGTCAAAACCCAATGTGATATTGGGTACAAAACTACCGTCCATAATGTCAATATGCAGGTAGTCGATATTTGCTTTTTCAAGCTCTTTTATGGCTTTCTCAAGGTTGAGAAGGTCGGCACACATTAAAGATGCGGATAACAGTTTTTTCATAGTATAAAAGCCTTTCCGAAAGGGTTTTTCTAAGTGATTTTAACATAATTGATATATTGTGTCAATTATGGCAAAAAAGTGAAAATCAATCGCTTGTGCAGTGGGAAAAAACCGTAAAGTTTGACAATGTTTTCACATATCGTTATTTTGTGTAAGTTTATTGGTAATACTTTGTGCAAGTTAGTTTATTGACACTATATTGTTATTATTATATAATATACGATGGATTTTAGGGTGGAGGAATTTGACCCGAAAATCACTATTAAGAAGAAGTTCTCTATCACAAGAAAGGTAGGTTTTAATAAAATGGCTTTTTCTCTTAAAGGTATAAAAGTACCCCACAGAAAAAATACAGCCGGTTCCGAGGTAAAGAGAATGGTTATCGACAATACCATTACTCTGCCCACGATTATGCACATCGGTGCACCTGCAGTTCCTGTCGTAAAGGCGGGGGACCATGTTGACGTAGGTACATTGGTTGCTAAAGCGGGGGACGGTCTTTCCTCACCTATATACTCGGGTGTATCGGGTAGTGTTGTAGGCATTTCGGATGTTGTTATTTCCAACGGTAGAAAAGTTCCTGCAATAAAAATTGATTCCGATGGTGAAATGACCGTTGATGCGAATATCGTTCCCCCTGTTATTAACGACAAGCAGTCCCTTGTAGGTGCAATTAAGGACAGCGGTGTTGTTGGTCTCGGCGGTGCGGGATTCCCCACTTACGTTAAGTTCAATACGGATAAAGAGATTGATTACCTTATTGTAAACTGTGCCGAGTGTGAACCCTATATCACAAGTGACACTTACACAATGCTCGAAAGAGCCGATGAAATTGCTTTCGCTATTGATATTTTACTTAAACACGTCAATATAAAAAATGTAATCATCGGTATAGAGAAAAATAAAGGCAAAGCAATTGATAAAATGAAAGAAATTGCTTCCAAAAACAATAAAATCTCCGTTAAGGTTCTTCCCTCGGTTTATCCCACGGGCGGTGAAAAGGTTTTAGTTTACCGTACTACGGGCAGGGTAATTAAAGAGGGTAAACTTCCTGCGGATGTTGGTTGTATTGTTTGTAACTGTACCACTCTTGCCACTCTCGGTAAGTATTTTAAAACAGGTATGCCCCTGGTTGAAAAATGCGTTACGGTTGACGGCAGTGCAATTGAAAATCCTCAGAATGTTATAGTGCCAATCGGTATTGCCATTAAGGACGTTTTTGAATTTACGGGCGGATTTAAGAGCGAACCCGGTAAAGTCCTCTACGGCGGACCTATGATGGGTATATCGGTTCCCTCTCTGGACGAGCCGGTACTCAAACAGACCAACGCTCTTCTTGCATTTAACGAAAAGGACGCAAAACAGGGCGAGGAAACCGCTTGTATTCAGTGCGGTACCTGTATAAAAAATTGTCCCTTCGGAATAAATGTTACGGAAATTGCAAGAGCAGTCAGCAAGGGTGAATATGACAGACTGGAAAAATTAGGTGTGGGTATATGTATGGAATGCGGTTGTTGTGCTTACAATTGCCCCGCAAACCGTCCCCTTGTTCAGATGCATAAATTAGCAAAAATTTCACTTCGCGAGTGGAAAGAAAAGGAGGCTAAAGCATAATGGAAAATAAACTTCATATTTCCGTGTCACCCCATTTACACCGTAAAAGAACAACCACGGGCATTATGCTTGATGTTATAATCGCCCTTTTACCCACAACTATTGCGGGTGTGGTAATTTTCGGTTTACGTGCTTTAGCGGTTATAGGCGTGTGCGTAGCCTCCGCAGTTATCAGTGAACTTCTTTTCAACCTCATATTAAAGAGAAAACAGACAATAAAAGATTTAAGCTGCGTTGTAACAGGCTTACTTCTGGCTTTGAATCTTCCTGCTAATGCACCATTATGGCAATGTGCAGTGGGTTCTGTATTTGCAATAATCGTCGTTAAATGTATCTTCGGCGGTATCGGTAAAAATATTGTTAACCCCGCTATTACGGCACGTGTGTTTATGCTTGTTGCCTTCGGCTCACTTGCTAAAACCGCATTCCCGGTAGGTATGGATGCTACCGCAGGTGCAACACCCCTCGTCAGCGAAACTACCCCCGATATTATGGACCTTTTACTTGGTAAAACGGGCGGTTGTATAGGCGAAACCTGTGCAATAGCATTGCTTATCGGCGGTGTATATCTTCTTATCCGTAAGGTTATTTCCTGGCATATTCCCGTTGCGTTTATCGGAACTGTATTCATTTTCAGTTTCTTTGTAAAAGATTTCAGTGTGTCCGAGGCTCTCGTTCAGGTTCTTTCGGGTGGTCTTTTAATCGGTGCAATCTTTATGGCAACCGACTATACCACATCACCCTCAACCGCACTCGGTAAAGTTGTATTCGGTGTTGGTGCAGGTCTCATTACGGCTTTGATTCGTTTCTGGGGTATTTATCCCGAGGGTGTATCATTCGGTATTCTCCTTATGAACATTCTCAATCCCTATATCTGTTCTCTTACTGCACGTAAGTTGTTTGGAGGAGGAAAGAAATGAAAAGTTATATAAAAAGCGTTGTGGCGTTAACTGCAATATGTGCGGTTGTTGCCATACTTCTCGCTGTAACTAATTTTGTAACAGCTCCCATAATTGAAGAAAATGCAGCTGCGGCTGCAAACGAAGCATTGAAGATAGTTTTACCCGAGGGTGAAGATTTCACTCAGGTGGATTTAACTAAATACGAACTTCCCGCAACTGTAACCGAAGTTTATACGGAAGCCGGTGGCGGATGCGTAGTAAAACTTGTTACCGCAGGTTACGGTCCCGATATGGTTCTTATGTGCGGTATTAACGCAAATGGCGAAATTGCCGGTGCAACCTGTCTTTCAAGTAATGAAACACTCGGTGTCGAAAAAACATACGGCGATAACGTAAAGGGCTACACAGTTGATAATATTGACAGTGACCTTGATACAGTGTCGGGTGCAACAATGACCACGGGTGCTTATAAAAATGCACTTAAGGATGCCCTTAATACGGCTATAATTGTCGGTGGCGGTTCCGCTGATATAAGAACAGAGGAAGAAAAACTTGCGGATAATCTCAATACCGCATTACCCTCAGCCGAAGGTAAGTTTACAAAATGGTTTGTAACAGAGGAAGTTACAGATGTTTCCGAAGTTTACGTTGCCGATAACGGCAAAGGCTATGTGCTTATTTCAGGCGAAAACTTTATTGCAGTTGACTCTGACGGTAATGTTTTAAGTGATGTTTCCGATGATGTTAAATCAGTTATGAGTGCAAATGTTGAAACAATTAAAACAAGCGAACTCACTGAGATTGACATTACAGGTTACGAGAATATGCCCGATGCTATTGATAAGGCGTATAAGACCGCAAGCGGTAATTATTTATTTGAACTTCACGCCGCAGGTTACGGTATCAATGGTGACAAATACACCGCCTCGGGTGAATATATCAATATTAAAGTTTCTGTAACTGCAGATGGCAAGATTCTTGCTTGTGAAACAGTTTCTCAGAAAGAAACGGACAAAATCGGTTCTGTTTGCGGTGATGCATCATTCTATTCACAGTTTAACGGTAAGGATGAAACAAACTATGGCGATATTGATGCCATAAGCGGTGCAACTATCACAACTAACGGCTATAAGACAGGTATTTCAAGAGTCTTTGAAGCCGTAAAAATTCTGGAAGGGGTGGCGTGAATATGAAAAAAGACGGTAATTTATCAGTTCTTGTTAAGGGCATACTCCGTGAAAACCCCGTTTTCGTTCTTATTTTAGGTACTTGCCCCACACTCGCCACAACTACCGGTGTAATCGGTGCTCTTGCTATGGGTCTTGCTACAATGGCGGTTCTTATCTGTTCAAACGTAGTAATATCATTACTTCGTAAATTTATTCCCGATGTTGTGCGTATTCCTTGCTATATCGTTGTTATTGCAGGTTTCGTTACAATTGTTCAGATGTTTATGCACGCATTCCTCCCCGAGTTATACGAGCTTTTAGGTGTTTACCTTGCACTTATTACGGTTAACTGTATTATCCTCGGCAGAGCGGAAATGTTCGCAAGTAAAAATAAAGTTTTGAATTCCGCACTTGACGGTGTAGGTATGGGTATCGGCTTTACAATTGCCCTTCTTGCAATGGCAACCATCCGTGAAGTTATCGGTGCAGGTACTTTCGCAGGAATCGAAATTCCCTTTATGATTGACCATACTGTGGGTATTTTCGTAAAAGCTCCCGGCGGATTGATGGTTTACGGTTTCCTTATTGCGGTTGTAAACATTATTTCAAAAGGCAAGGTTATCAAGAAAAAAGAATTCTCTTGTGCCGGTTGTCCTTCCGCAGGTGTTTGCAACGGCGGTTGTGCAAATAAAAAGGAGGGTGAATAATGGATTTCAAAGGCTTAATTGTTATTCTTATGGGCTCCGTGCTCGTTAATAACTATGTTCTTAGCAGATTCTTAGGTATTTGCCCCTTCTTGGGTGTTTCCAAAAAGCTTAATCAGGCTGTCGGTATGGGTATTTCTGTTACATTCGTTATGCTTATGGCTACGGCGGTAACCTGGCCCATTCAGAAATTTATTCTTGAAAAATTCGGTCTCGAATATACTCAGACCATTGTTTTCATTCTCGTTATTGCTTCGTTGGTTCAGTTTGTTGAAATTGTTCTTAAAAAGTTCATTCCCTCACTTCACAAGAGTCTTGGTGTGTATCTTCCCCTTATTACCACCAACTGTGCGGTGCTAGGCGTTACAATCAACAATATAACCGACGGTTATAACTTCGTTGAATCAATGGTAAGCTCTTTGGGTTGCGGTCTTGGTTTTATGTTGGCAATGGTTATTTTCTCAGGCGTTCGTTCACGCATTGATGAAAGTAGTATTCCCAACTGTTTCAGAGGACTTCCCGTAACTCTTATAGCGGCTTCATTCGTTTCGTTGGCATTCTTCGGCTTTGCCGGAATTATAGAAAACTTATTTGCTTAAGATTTACGAGTATTTTAACGAAATATGAGTGGAAAAGACTATCCCAAAATCTGGTTTGGATACGCTTTACCCACTCTCAGGAGGATTTTTTAATGGTAACAGCTATTTTAACAGCCCTCCTTGTTGTGGCGATTGTAGGTATCATAGCGGGTGTTGTACTCGTTGTGGCATCGCATTTCTTCAAGGTTGAGGTTGATGAAACCTTTACTAAGGTAAGGGAGTGCCTTCCCGGTGCTAACTGTGGTGCTTGTGGTTTTGCAGGTTGCGACAGTTATGCCGAGGCAGTAGCAAACGGTAAAGCAGAGGCTAACCTCTGTGTTCCCGGTGGTGCAAGTACTGTATCACAGCTCTCCGAGATTCTCGGTGTTGAGCTTTCTGCAACAGAGGAGAAGGTTGCCTTTGTTATGTGTAACGGCGACTGCAACGCGGTTGATTATATGGATGTTGTTTATGAGGGTGTTGAGGGTTGTAAAGCCTCAAAACTCATTTACGGCGGTCCCTCCGCTTGTAAATTCGGTTGTATCGGTTGCGGAGACTGTGCGGAAGTTTGCCCCGTAAACGCAATTTGCGTTCACGACAATCTCGCTCATATTAATCCCGACCTTTGTATTGCCTGCGGTCTTTGTGCAAAGACCTGTCCCAACAAGGTTATTGACCTTATTCCTAAAAAATCAAAGGTTGTTGTTATGTGTAACAACCCCGAAAAGGGTGCAGTTGCAAGAAAGCATTGTAAGAATGTTTGCTTTGGTTGTAAAAAGTGCGAGAGAGTTTGTCCCACTCAGGCAATTAAAGTTGAGAATAATATTGCAAGAATTGATTACAATAAGTGTTCCGGTTGCAGGGAGTGTTTTGACTCCTGCGTTACCAATTGTATAAAAGCGGTTGATTTTTATGAAGGAACGATTGGTTAATTTATGAAAAAAAGTGAAAAAACTACTTTTTCAAAAAAGAAGAAAATTCGCAACGACATTATTCTTGCCGCCGTTATTTTAGTAATAGCGGTGGCAGGACTTTTGTTTATTAAGCTTACAAAGGTTCAGGGGAATACGGTTGTTGTTAAAATCGACGGAGCAGAAACCGTGTCATACTCTCTGACGGAGGATGTACGGTATGAAATACGAACGGGCGAAAATAACGAAAATATAAATGTACTCGTAATAAAAGACGGTAAAGCGTACGTCAGTGAAGCGGACTGTCCCGACGGTATATGTAAGGATTACAGGCCCATATCATACGTGGGCGAAACCATAGTGTGTCTGCCACACAAGGTGGTTATTGAAATTACGGGGAATACTACGGATATCAGTCTTGATGCGGTAGTATAAAAAGGAGGCGATGGATTTGAGCAATAAAGCCAAAAAGGTTGCGTTACTGGGTGTTCTTACTTCGGTAGCCCTTGTGCTTTCATATTTAGAATCCATCATTCCGCCAATCTGGGCGGCGGTGCCCGGAATAAAAATGGGACTTCCCAATATAGTTATAATCTTTCTTCTGTACCGTTTCGGGGTGAAAGAGGCAGCGATAGTCTCATTTATAAGAATTTTCATTGTTGCTTTACTTTTCGGCAATGTAATGACCCTTGCTTACAGTGTTGCGGGTGCGTTACTGAGTATTGTACTTATGGCAATATGTAAAAAGATAAATGCTTTTTCCGTTGTAGGTACAAGTATAGTGGGCGGTGTTTCACATAACGCGGGTCAGATAATAGTAGCTATGTTCCTTTTTGACACCGTGCAGATAGGTTACTATATGATAATCCTCGCAATTACGGGTACAATAGCGGGTGTTTTTGTAGGTCTTGCAGGGGCTTTATTGTTAAAAAGACTAAATAAAACCCACAAGAAAAAATAAAAATAGATATATAGCATATAATTCTATTATAGCATTGACAAATTGTTATTTTTTTGACATAATCATATACGGCAAAAGCCCCAATATTTTAAAAGGAGCAAAAACTATGAAAAAAGTAATCAGTATTGCCCTCGTTATTGTGTTAGCTCTTTCAGTTGTCGCAATGGTTGGATGTGGCAAAAAAGAGCCCTTGAAGCTCGGTGTAGGTATTGTTTCAAGCCTTGGCGAAGCAAAAGGTGCAGACGGTGAAACTAACGGTTCAGGTGAATTTGTAACTACCGCAGTTGCAGTTCTTCTTGACAAGGATAACAAAATTGTTGCTATTGACCTTGATTCCGCACAGATTAAAGCAGGTTGGACTTCTGAAGGTAAAGTAGTAGCAACAGAGGACTTCAGAACAAAATACGAATTAGGTACCGATTACGGTATGTCCGCATACGGTACAAAGCACGATGGTAGCGAAGGTAAAGTTCTTGAGTGGAACGAACAGGCTGACGCATTTATGGCAACAGCAACAGGTAAAACTCTTGACGAAGTTAAAGCTATGGTGGGTGAGGATACCTATGCTAAGGGTGACCTTGCAGCAGCAGGTTGCACTATCAGTGTCGGTGAATTTGTAGGTGCTCTCGAAAAGGCAGTTGCAAATGCAGTTGAATCCGAAGCTACGGCTGAAAACAAGCTTAACCTCGCTATTGTTTCTTCAGCATCCAATAAAGATGCAACTGAAGATGCAGAGGGTTCAGTTGAAATCAGTTCAACTATCGTTGCCGCAGTTGTTGACGCAGATGCTAAGGTTGTTGTTTCTAAAACAGACAGCGTTTCAGGTGAAATTACATTTGACGCAAAGGGTGCTTCAACTACTGATACAACAGCTGAAATCAAGACTAAACTTGAACTCGGCACAGATTACGGTATGTCCGCTTACGGCAAAAAACACGACGGCAGCGAAGGTGCAGTAAAAGAGTGGAATGAACAGGCAGCAGCATTTGATGCTACTCTTGTCGGTAAATCCGCTTCTGATTTCGCTTCTCTCGCAGGTGCAGACACTTACGCAGTAGGTGACCTTGCAGCAGCAGGTTGCACAATCAGTGTTGGTGATATGATTGCCGCCGCAGAAAAGGCAGCAACAGTTGCTTGATTGCAAATTAAATGAAATAGTAAGGGATGTTGTCAAAGCAACATCCCTTTATTTTAAAGTGTGGTGAATGGTATGAAAAAGACGGTTTCAATAGTAATGGTGGTAGTTCTGGCGGTTTTGCAAGTGTTGTCCTTTGCCTCTTGCAAAGCTACCGGTAAAGAAAAGCATACCGCTAATTATTTCGATTATTTTGATACGGTTACTACCATAACGGCTTACACCGAAACTGAGGAAGAGTTTAACACTCTTTGTGATGAAATAACCACTCTTTTAAATGAATATCACAGGCTGTATACCATTTACAACCGCTACGAGGATTTCACAAACCTTGTAACGGTAAATGATGTTACAGACGGTAAACATAATGTTGTAAAAGTTGACCGCAAAATTATTGACTTACTCATTTTTGCAAAGGAAATGTATACTAAAACCAACGGCAAAGTGAATATTGCCATGGGTAGCGTTCTTTCAATATGGCATACTTACAGAAACGAGGGGTTGGATGACCCCGAAAATGCCGAATTACCGCCTATGGAAAAATTACGCGAAGCCGAAAAACACACGGATATAAATAACCTGATAATAGACGAAGAAAACAGTACGGTCTATATTTCCGACCCTTTAATGACCCTTGATGTGGGTGCCATTGCCAAAGGCTACGCAGTTGAAAGAATATGCCTTTATCTTGAGGAAAAGGGCGTAAGCAATGTTCTTGTCAATGTGGGCGGTAACATCCGTACAATAGGCTTTTCAGCGGACGAAAACACCCCTTGGAAAGCGGGTATAGAAAACCCCGATACGGAAAATGAAGAAAAGCCCTTTATTGAGTATATTGAATTATCGGGCGAAAGCATTGTAACAAGCGGTTCGTATCAGAGGTTTTACGTTGTAAAGGGTGAAAATTATCATCATATTATTGACCCTGAAACATTGATGCCCGGTACTAAATACAAATCCGTTTCCGTTGTTACAAATGACTCGGGGTTAGGGGACGCCTTTTCAACGGCACTTTTCCTTATGACCTACGAGGAAGGGAAAAAACTCGTTGAAGAAACAGATAATGTCGAGGCTATGTGGGTTTTACCCGATGGTGAGCAGGTTTATTCCTCAGGGTTTAAGGATTATACTTTTGAATACGAAGTCAAGTGATAAAAAATCACCCTCTTACGGTTGTAAGAGGGTGTAAATTTTATTCTGCACTGAACATTAAGAGTACGTCGAGTGGCGAAGTTTGTTCGTAGTATAAAACATTTATTTTTCGTTAAATTTATGTTTTTCATATTTTTAAAGGGTTCTATAGGCTTAATTAACCTATAGAACCCCTTGCTATATATGGTTTTATACGGTCTGCGCTTTTTTAACATCCCCTAATTTTTTATTCTGCACTGAACATCAGAATTATTGCCTTTTGTCCTTCGGGAAGGGGAAGATTTAAGCCGTCATTCATAAGTTCTTCACCTGTAAGGGTGTGAATTGTGTCGGGTTTGTCAACGTCATAAATCTTATATGTCTTTGAGGGAACAAGACCGTTAAGTTTAACTGTGTATTCGGTGTCTTTAACATTGGCACGTTTGTAAATCAAAGCCGTACCCGAAAGGGCATCTTCAGTTATAAACTCCATTGCGTGCATTTTATCATTGTCAAAACTACCGAAATCAAGGGGATAATAGTTACCGCCCATTAATTCACGTTGTTCGTTATGATAACTGAAGTCGGGGTGCTGATGGGAGTAAAAGTCCATTAACATCAAGGGCATTATAGCGGACCTTGCGGAGTATTCGCTTTCCATCCAGAGTGCAACACCCGTAATGGGTAACCAGAATGATATACCGTAGGTATGTGACTGGGTTGCGTCAAAAAGGTCGGGGTGATATGAACAGTTGTAGTCACTTCTCCAGAAAGCGATACTGCGGTATGTCATTTCAAGGTCAAGTCGCTTACCGCCCGAAGCACAGTTGTCAATAATAAGTCCGTCAATGTTTTCGGTAAGGTAGTCGAGATAATTATAAAGATTGGTTACATAGTGGTTTTCGCAGATACCCGTTCTGCCGTCGTAGTATTCCTTGTCGGCTTTTTCCCAGTATTTAAGGGGCGGGAAGTTAAAGTCCTGACGGTAAACCGTAACGCCGTTTTCTTTCATTGAATTAAGAAGATATTCGCAATAATAATTAAACGCATCTTCGTTAGCGAGATTCCACATAATATTGTCTTCGCCGTCAACTTCAATAAGCCATTGGTCATTTTGAGAGCCGACAGTATGGAAATGTGTACCGGGCCATACTCTTTCGGGTTCGTACCAAAGGGTGTGTTTAAGACCTTTCTTGGCAGCGTAATCCGAAAGTTCGGAAATACCGTTGTCATATCTTGCGGTATCAACTGTCCAGTTACCGACACCATCGTGCCAACCCTCGTTATAAGAGTACCAACCTGCATCCATCCAGAAAGCGTAGGTGTTTTCATAAACGGATTTATCAATTTCGTTATCGAGAATGTCGATGATTTCATCCGTAGTTCTTGTGGACACAGGACCTGCAACTTCCATTACGGTGTAATAGTTATTTGTTACGTTTTCGGGGTAAACGCAGTCCATAATCCAGTTTCTGAAGATGTTAAAGCCTTTGAGGGCGTTGTCATTTTCATAGAATGAAATTGAAATAAGGGGTGAACGTACACTTTCACCGGGAAGAAGATACGCGTTGAAATTCTCCTGCTTTGCGTTGATTTTAGTTGTACCGCCACTCTCGGAAAGTCCCGCTGCCCATTGACCCGTCCAACCGATACCTAAAATCATACCGTAGTCTTCGCCATGGATATTAAAATAGGGGAGGAAAGCCTCAGTAGGTTTACCGTCGGTAGCACTGAATTTCTTTTCCGAAATACCAAGGCTCTTTTTAATAAGTGAAAAGTCACTTGCGGCGGTGTTACTACCCATTGAGTAGTAAAGGTCGGCTTTACCCGTTTCAAAGGATGAGTCAATTGCGTAAAAATCACTTATAACGCCCGAGTTTTCTTTACCGGTGTTTTCAATGAAAACCTTCCACTGACAAGTTGCGTTGTCTTCAAAAATTGTAGTTTCAACGGTTAATTCAAGACCGTTATTTTTGTTGGTTAAAATTATATTTTCAGTTTTACCACCTGCGTAAAGAGAACCGAAATCGGGAGCTTCACTCATTCCCAAATCCCATTCCGCAGGGTCGAATTCTTCACCGTCTACTTTGAAAGTAAAGGGGTAATCAGCATCTTTACCAAAGAAATTATCATTAAACCATTTTGTGCAAAGGTCTTTTTCACTTTTTGTTATAGCCATTTCTTCGGCACTGATGGTGTCGAATTTAATATTTTTCTTGTAACTGAGGGCTTTTATGTTTTCAATATTCAAAACGTAAACGCCTCCGCAGGAAATAACAAAATATATAATCGCAAGAATTATATTTAAAATTGCAAGTTTGTTTTTTGCTTTAATTATAAATGAAACTAACAGGAGTACTGCCGATAAAGCGAAGGTAATGGTGTATGTATAAATAACCACGGTTTCGTTCAGGTAGCCGTCAGTATTAATAGCGGCGTTGATACCCCATAAGGATGCGTGGAATATACCGTTTCCTAACAAGAATGATATGAGTATAGGAATCCAATTAGCCTTCTTAAAAGCCGTTTTTACGAATAATACAAGGAACCAACCAAGACCTAAGCCCGAAAGGACGTTACAAAGGTGAACGTCAAATCCGCTTTCAGTTCCGCTGAACATATACCAAAGGGAATACGCCGAGTATATGAGTAACCCTAAGAATATGGTGGAAAGGATGATGTCCAGAATATTGTTGTTTCTTAATTTTTTCATTTTACCATCTCCTGTTTGAAGATTATATAATAAAAATATTGTTATTTCAACTGTACATAACTTTTTGTGACTTTGTCACAGAAAATATAAATATCTTTGCATATAATAAAATCACAAAGAAAAGAAAGGATGTATGATTTATGTCAGTACTAAAAATAAATAAAAATAATTTCAATGAAGTAAAAAACAGTGAAAAAACAGTTCTCCTTGATTTCTATGCCGATTGGTGCGGACCCTGCAGTATGGTTTCACCTATAATAGATGAAATTGCCGAAGAAAATCCTCAGTACCTTGTAGGTAAAGTCAATGTTGACGAGCAGGAGGAGTTAGCACAGGAGTACGGAGTTTTCAGTATTCCCACGTTGGTTGTCCTTAAAAACGGCGAGGTTGTAAATCAGGTGTCGGGTGCAAGACCCAAAGCCCAGATTCTCAAGCTCTTAGAGGGTTAAGTCCCTTAAACGGGGTTTATCGGTAATCTTAACGCCTTTTCGGGAAACCTCTACTAAACCCTCATTAGAAAAATATTTAAGCATTCTTGAAACTACCTCACGGGCGGAGCCCATATATCGGGCAATCTGCTCGTGGGTAAGATCTATTATATCGGAGCTTGTGCGTGTGGATTCATCAATCAGGAAAATAGCAAGACGTCTGTCAACGCTCATAAATAAAATCTGTTGCATAACCCACATTACGTCAGAAAAACGGCTTACGGCTAATTCTAAAGCGAAAATCTTAATATCCGAGTTGCGCTCCGAAACCGATGCAAAAGCGGGGCCACTTATAACAACACATTCGGTTGTTTCCTCGGCGTCGATGAAAACATCAAAGGTGATGCTTTGAAGAACGCAGGAGGCTGAAAGCATACACATATCGCCACTGTGTAAACGGTAAAGAGTAATATCTTTACCGTCTTCTGACATTATATATACTCTCAGACAACCTGATTTTACAAAGAAAAAACCTGAACATTCGGAGCTGTCGTGGGCATTGGCACCTTTAGTGAAGGTTACCGAGGTAGAGTTTTTACAGATAAATTCCTTCTCCGCTTTATCTAAATTATCCCAAAAGGGAAAGCTTTTATTAAAAATCGCTTCAAAATCACAATTCATCGCTTAAACTTCCTTTTTTTTACTTGTAGTTTACTATATGAAGTACTAAAATGTCAATTAACATATTGTGATAAGGTCACAGAAAAAGAGTATGGTTTGAGCTATAATATAAATAAAAAGAGGAGTGCTTTGTATGAAACATATATACGATTTAGTTATAATCGGTGGCGGTCCCGCAGGCTATACTGCCGCGTTGTATGCGTCGAGGGCGGGACTTGACTCAGTTTTAATAGAGAAATTATCTGCCGGCGGTCAGATGGCTCTCACGGGTGAAATTGATAATTACCCGGGTTTTGAGGAGGGCGTAGACGGTCTTACCCTCGGTTTTAAAATGCAACAGGGAGCCGAAAGATTCGGTGCCGTAACCGAATACGCCGAGGTTCTTTCGGTGGATTTTGGCGAAGAAATCAAAAGAATTGAAACCACATCGGGTACATTTTTAGGGAAAACGGTTATTGTTTCAACGGGTGCTAATCCCCGTGAGTTGGGGCTTTCAAATGAAGCACAGCTTATGGGTAGAGGGGTTCACTATTGTGCCCATTGTGACGGAAGATTTTATAAAAATAAAACCGTTGTGGTTGTAGGTGGGGGCAACTCCGCCGCGGCGGATGCACTGTATCTTTCGCGACTTGCCGAAAAGGTAATCCTCGTTCACCGCCGTGATAAATTAAGAGCCACTAAAATATACCACGAACCGCTTATGAAAGCGGAAAATATAGAGTTTATGTGGAATAGTTCGGTAAGGGAAATATTGGCGGAAAACAGGGTAAACGGCGTAGTGATTAAAAACAAAGAAACGGGCGAGGAAACGGAAATACCCTGCGACGGTGTTTTCGTAAGTATCGGAAGAAAACCCGCGACGGAGTTTTTAAACGGTGCGTTGGACCTTGACGAGGGCGGTTATATAGTCGCCGACGAGTCAACAAAAACCAATGTTGAGGGCGTTTACGCAGTAGGTGACGTGCGTACCAAAGCACTTCGTCAGATAGTAACCGCTGTTGCGGACGGAGCCGTAGCGGTTCATTATGCCGAAGAATACCTTGCATAACAAAATAAAACCACTTTATTGGGTTAATTCTCAATAAAGTGGTTCTTGTTTTATTTGTAGAAATTAAAAATCGGTGTTCATTACTGCGAAAGTCATTCTTTCCTGAATACTTGCTCCGCCGTGGTTTGTGTCTATTCCGCCGTGGTCGGATGTCACTATAATAAGCCAGTCTTCAGTTTCGTAAGTCTCTCTCGCTTCGATAGCTTTAATTGCTTCGTAGCCGTATGTGTCCGCCTGTTTGAAAGCCTCTTTGTACTTAGGGTTATTGAAAGTGAAACCTAAGTCGTGACCTGTTGAGTCGGTGGGCTCGTAAATTACGAATATGAAGTCGGAGCAATCGGCTTTATTTATTTCGTTAATAGTAGCTTCGTGAGAGGCTTCGTCGTTTTTACACTTGTTGAAGTTAACGTTAAGATTATTTTTTTCGCAGTAATCTTTTTCTTCAAGATATGTAGCGTTATTTCTTGAGAAGTGACCTGCCCATTTGGTAATAAATGCGGCACTGTCAATAACTTTTTCTTCCGCGAGAGTTGTCATAAGTGTTTTTGTATCAATACTTTTGGTGATGTCGTTACCGGTTATACCGTGAACGTCCGCCCATACACCTGTGAGAATTGAACACCAACCGGGAGCGGTTGAGGTGTCCTGAGTATTCTCGGCGGGGTAATTAACACCACCGCAGTATAAAAGATTATTGGATGCACCCTTTTCGAGAAGGTAGTTTATTGCACCGTTATCTTCCTTTTCTGCGAGGATATCCGCACGGCAACCGTCGTAACCTATGACGATAGCCTTCTTTTCGGTTTTACCCTCGGGTAATTCGGACTTAAAATGCTCATTTATAACATTATAAAGCTCGGTCTGGGGAATGGCGGTTTCAACGGTGTTTTCGTAACCTACCGAGGCAATATTCTGCATATAGAATTCCTCAGTGTCATTTTTATCCTTAGCGTATTTTGTGAAATATAAGGCAATTGGGGTTGCGATAATTCCGGCAACAACCAGAACGGAAACAGCGATAAGTATAATTTTTTTCTTGTTTTTCATATAACCAACTCCTTTTGACTATCTAATCTTAATATAAATTTAAGATAAAAGCAAGAGAATTGTAGTAAATGTTTACAAAGTGTTGGTTGCCGATTATAATGCGTAATTCGTAATGCTTAATGCGTAATTGAATGGGCACTTCGTGCCGATTGTAAATGCAAAATGCAGAATGCAAAATACAAAATTATCGGGGCTTACGCCGAATTATAGATAAAGTAGTTGTAATGCGAAGCCTATCATCCCTGTCCGCCTTGGCGGATAGGGAGGGGGACCGCGTAGCGGTGGTGGGTAGTTCTCTTGCGGTTATTCTTCAATTGCAAAGAACGACCAACCCACGTAAGGGACGGATCTATCCGTCCCGCGAGTAAGGATGGCAAGTTTTACTATACAACACACTTGAAAGATGAGCTTTATCTTTTGCGGTACGCATAGATGCGTACCTTACGGTTCTTCTGACCAACAGGCAACAAACCACTGTAAGGGACGGATCTATCCGTCCCGCGAGTAAGGATGGCAAGTTTTACTATATAACACACTTGAAAGATGAGCTTTATCTTTTTCGGTATGCACAGGTGCGTACCTTACGGTTGAAACATTTGTATATAAAACAGTTGATAAAAAATAAAATATGTGTATCAGGTACGCGGGATTTTTTATAAAAAATCAAAAAATAAATGTAGTATTTCGCAACCTTTGTCATATATAAGTAGGTAGTGTTTTATAATATTATATTTTGTTGAAATATAAAAATAAATGTATTATAATGTATTATGTATAATTATATCTTAGGAGTAACAAATATGGCTACAAATAATACAGCCGGAATTGGCTTTGAAAAACAGATATGGGATGCGGCCTGCGTATTGCGTGGTAATATGGATGCATCAGAATATAAATCTGTTGTACTTGGGCTTATTTTCCTCAAGTATATTTCTGACAGATTTGATGAAAAGTATCAGGCACTTATCGCTGAAGGTGACGGATTCGAAGAGGATATAGACGAATACACTTCTGAAGGCATTTTCTTTGTGCCCGAAAATGCACGTTGGAATGTTATTGCTTCAAATGCTCACACACCGGAAATCGGTACAATTATCGATGAAGCTATGCGTGCAATTGAAAAGGAAAACAAACGTCTTAAAGATATTCTTCCTAAAAACTTTGCTCGTCCTGAATTGGATAAACGCCGTCTTGGTGATGTAGTTGACCTTTTTACAAACATTAAAATGGTTGATTCAGGCTCAAGTAAAGATATTCTCGGCAGAACTTATGAATACTGTCTTTCTAAATTTGCCGAACAGGAAGGCAAACTTGCAGGTGAATTCTATACTCCTTCTTGTGTTGTTCGTACACTTGTTGAAGTTTTACAGCCATACAATGGTCGTGTTTATGACCCTTGCTGTGGGTCAGGCGGCATGTTTGTTCAGTCGGCAAAGTTTGTTGAAAATCATCGTGGTAATATTAACGATATTTCTGTATATGGTCAGGACTCTAACCCTACAACTTGGAAAATGGCACAGATGAATCTTGCTATTCGTGGTATTGATGCTGATCTCGGCAAATTTAATGCAGACACTTTCTTTAATGATTGTCATCCGACGCTTCGTGCTGATTACATTATGGCAAACCCGCCCTTTAATCTTTCTGATTGGGGTGCAGACAAGCTTACAGATGATGTGCGTTGGCAGTATGGTATGCCTCCTGCAGGTAATGCAAACTTTGCTTGGCTTCAGCATATGATTCATCATCTTGCACCTAACGGCAAAATTGGCATGGTTCTTGCTAATGGTTCACTTTCTTCTCAGTCCGGCGGTGAAGGAGAAATCCGCAAAAATATCATCAATGCTGATTTGGTCGAATGCATTATTGCGATGCCTACTCAGCTTTTCTATACAACACAGATTCCTGTTTCCCTCTGGTTCCTTGCAAAGAACAAGAAGCAAAAGGGAAAAACCTTGTTTATTGATGCTCGTAAACTGGGTACAATGGTTACCCGAAAACTCAGAGAACTGACAGATGAAGATATTGCAAAAATTGCTGACACTTACAACGCATACGCTGACGGTACTCTTGAAAATGTAAAAGGCTTTTGTGCCGTTGTTGATACTGAAGAAATCGCCAAGCAGGATTATATCCTCACTCCCGGTCGCTATGTAGGAATTGAAGAACAGGAAGACGACGGCGAGCCCTTCGAAGAAAAGATGACAAGGTTGACCGGTGAACTCACTGAACTGTTCGCACTGTCTCATACTCTGGAGAATGAAATCCGACAGAAGCTGGAGGCGATTGGATATGGCATCTGAATGGAGACGATGTACAATTGCTGATTTAGGAGATGTGATTACAGGAAAAACCCCTTCAACAAAGATATCGGAATTTTGGGATGGTTCGGTGCATTTTGTGACACCTAAGGACATCCAAGGCTTAAAGCATATTACTGATACAGAGAGAAAAATAACCAATATAGGATTGCAAAAGGTTAAGGGATCAGTATTACCGCCAGGAGCAGTTTGCGTTTCATGTATTGGTAATATAGGATATACCGGACTGACAACACAGCAATGCGTATCGAATCAGCAGATAAATTCCATTATAGTTAATGAGAATAATGACCCTGATTTTGTATATTACCTCATGCGTAGTCTCTGGCCGTTCTTCAAAAATTACGAGGGACAGTCAACGACTCTTTCAATACTTAATAAAACACAGTTTTCAAAAATACCGGTATTAGTGCCAGATAAAAATGCACAAAAGAAAATTGCAGGTGTTCTTTCTGCATTGGATAGTAAAATCGAACTCAACAAGAAGATAAATGATAATTTACAGCAACAAGCAGTCGCTTTGTTTGAGTCGTGGTTTGTTAATCATGATCCGTGGGACGGAGTGCAGCCCTCCGAGTGGATAAATGCTCCTTTGGGTCATTTGTTGAAATCAAACGCGGAGGATCGCCTCGTCCAATTCAGGACTATTTATCGAATTCTGGGCTTCGATGGCTCAAAATCTCGGATGTAACTTCCCTGAACAGTCCCTTTGTGCTTGAGATCAAGGAGCATATCAAGGAAGAGGGGTTAAGGAAAACCGTTTTTCTCCATGCCGGTGAGCTGGTTTTATCTAACAGCGCGACTCCGGGCATTTCCAAAATACTTGATGTCGATACTTGTATTCACGACGGTTGGCTATACTTCCCCAAGTCAGAGCTGTCAAAGTATTATCTCTACCTGTTCTTCAAGCATATCAGAAAAGAATTGGTAGCTTTAGGAAACGGTAGTGTGTTTACCAACCTCAAGACTGATATTTTGAAGGCGTTTCCGGCAACTAAAGCGGATGGATCAACACTAAAAGAGTTTGATGCCTTGGTTGCACCTTTGTTTGATGCTATGCTTAATGCAGATAGAGAGAATTTCAAACTTGCTGCAATGAGAGATACACTTCTTCCCAAACTAATGTCGGGTGAAGTGGATGTCAGTGAGGTTGACTTTTAAGCCGCTAAATTATCGTTTGTGAAAGGATGTTACTATGCCAAAGTTACCTAGGGATTGCCCGGCTCGCAGAATCGGTTCTGAGGCAAGAAAACTAGTGCATTACAAATTTTCATCTGAAAGATGGGAATTTCATGAACTAACGGGAAAAGATAATGGTCTAGACTGCACCTTGGAACTTGTTGAAAATGAGCAGTTTACAAATAAAAAAATTGAAGGTCAAATCAAAGGTACACAAAACCCACATAAATTAAAAAATGAAAATGCATTTTCATTCCCTATTGATGTTAAAACCGTAAATTACGGATTAGAAAGTTCTAATGCATATGTTTTATTTTATGTTTCAGTTGAAGATGAAATTGTTTACTATTTGCCTATACAAGATTACTTTATAGCAAATCCAGGCATGTTTGATAGCTTGGAGAAGAACAAAGAAACGATAAATATACATATTCCTTGTGACAATATTGTTTCAAATGATGATTTTGATTTACAGCAAATTGCAAAAAGTGTATATGTAGGAGGACCTTCAAGAACTCTACGTAAAGTATATCCGTAATAAAGAGGTAATTATGAATAAGGAAAAAATGATAAAGGAAAGCAAAGAACTTATTGATTTGCAAAATGAAATTCAAAAGACTCAAAAACTTTTAGCAGAAAGAAATTGGCAGGAGTTAGAAAAACACCTTGCAGATATTATGAGCAAATATCCTG
>JAZNVE010000139.1:0-40852 GCA_045592665.1 Acutalibacteraceae bacterium | reverse complement strand
CCTGCTTTGTAGGGCTTTGCGATACCTACGGTTACGGCGATATCGGCACGCACAACATTCTCGTATATTCGGGTGATATGCCGAAATTCAACATATGTACCCGACGGACCGTAAAATATCATATTCGGAAGTTCACCCGATTCAATGATATTTCTCAAAGGCATATTTTCACCGATAAGGTGTTTTTGACCTACTATATCATCAAGACTTACGGGTCTTATTCTGTCAGCAAGAGGCGTATGCATTATATCACCTGAATATCATTATTTCTAAAATACCAACTATTACAGCTAAAGCTATGGGGAAGGTACCGTATTTTTTATAAAGATAAACTTTTAATTCATCTCCTGAAAGACCCTTCTTTTCGGCCCTGTCTATGTTTTTACACAGTTTTTTAAGATAAATTTTGTTACCAAAAACACTTAATCCTATTTTAGGTACATAGCGCACCGCGTAAGAGAGGATTATCATATAAAACGGATAGCTTATAGTTGTAATTGCTTCTTTAAGATTTTTTTGTGCATCGGTCAGGTAATCCGTATCTTCCTCATAAAGAAACTGAATATCACTATATAATTCAGGATTCTTTTGAATTTCCGTATAACAGTCTTTTATTGCTTCCACAACTTCGGTATTAGAGTAAGTATAATAAAAGCTAAGACCGAAAAATAAAAAATATCCTGCAAAAATTAAAGCTGAAAGATTATACATTTTACGGTATAAGCTCCAGGCAAGAGGAGCAAAAAAAGCAATAAAATTCAATGACAAGCCTTTATTCAAAGAACTCAAAACCGTAAATCTCGGAATATAATAATTCTGATTTTTACCCACAGCAGCTTCAAAAAGATTCGCGTGCTTTCCTTCAATCAAATGATTCTGAGCAGGGTTTATTCTTATAAAATCAGGAAGGGCTTTTCCATCAGTTTTAAAGGGATTTTCAGTACTATCTTTTTTATTTTCGTCCGATTTTTCTTCTATTGGCTTGAATATTTTTTCTTCCTTATTTTCTTCGGAATTTTTATATTTTTCAGCAAAGGAATTTTCTTCTCCGTGCAAATTTTCGTTAAAGCATTTACCCGTAATTTTATAACATTCTCTGTGGTGCGGTGTACCGCACTCAGGGCAAACCACAACATCATCATTTTCTGAAAAATTTTTATTACATACAGGGCAATGAAATTTAGTAAAATCCATTTTCAATCTCTTTTCTTTTTTTGGAAAATCCTCTAAAAAAAGGATATCCGTATTCATTATAAATTTTACAGTATTAGTATATAAAATGCAATAAGAAAAACTATTAATTTTTTGAAAATTTTGAACAATTTTTGTCAGTTATTTTTTTATTTTGGTTGAAATAGATTTACTTGTATGTTATAATTTAATGGAATATATATAGTTATTTTATATACATTATAGTTGTAAAATTTTTGGGGTGAATTTATTGGATAATATCTACACATTGTGGGAGGAAATTTTAAAAGAGCTTACAAGCTCAGTTTCCTCTGCGATAATGACGAAGTGGATTAAAACTTTAGTACCGGTTTCTTTCAATGATGATTGCCTTGTTCTTGAAACTGTAAACGACTTTACAAAAGGAATTGTAAAACGTTTTATTCCTCAGATTCAGTCTGCGGCTGAAAATGTATTGGGTTTTGAAATTCAAGTAAATCTGACCGTTGAAGAAAAAACAAAAGAAGATAATGAACAGCCTGAGCGTAAGAATATTGTTTCAACCTTAGGAGAGGCTAAAATTGAAATAAACTCAAAAAACTTTGAGCCAACCTTTTCTAACTTTATTGTAGGAAACACAAACCAATTTGCCTATGTTGCCGCCGTTGCAGTCACAAATAATCCCGGCAGTGTACATAACCCACTTTTCATTTACGGCGAATCTGGACTTGGTAAAACTCACCTCTTAAAAGCTATCCGTGCCGAGCTTAAAAGAACACGCCCTAATATGAATATACTTTACACAAGCGGTGAAAATTTCCTTAACGAAATGATTAACCATATGGGCGAAAAGAATATGGGTGAATTCCATAATAAATACAGAACTGCTGACATACTCCTTATGGACGATATCCAGTTTATAGGTAAAACAAGTGTTGCTCAAGAAGAATTTTTTTATACCTTTGAAGCTCTCATAAATCAAGGAAAACAGATTGTTCTTACATCTGACCGTCCACCTAAAGACATTCCAACACTTGAAGAAAGACTCAGAAGCCGTTTTGTTCAGGGTCTTCTCGCGGATATTCAACCGCCCATGCTTGAAACACGAATTGCCATTATTCGCCGAAAAGCTCAGGCATTTGAAATGAATATTCCTGATGATGTAGTTGAATTTATTGCAGAAAGACTTAAGAACAACGTTCGACAAATAGAAGGCGTAGTTAATAAATTATATGCAGTATATTCAATAGACGGTAACCCACCCACCATAGGTGTTGCAAATGATATTATAAAAGATATCATTTACTACGCTCAGCCCACGGAGGTTACCATTAACAATATCATTGATAAGGTAGCTGCTTCGTTTGGTGTTTCACCTGAGGATATACGTTCCGAAAAGAAAAAGGCTGAAATTTCTAATGCAAGACAATTTGCAATGTATATTATGCGTGAGGTAACAAACCTTACTTATGAAGAAATAGGTGCTCAATTCGGTGGTAAAAAACACTCAACTGTTATTTATTCAATTGAAGCATCCGAAAGCAAAATGGAGGACAACCCCCAACTTAAAACAACCGTCTACGATATAATGAAAAGTATCAAAGATGAAAAAAATGAATAAAAGCTTATTTTTTAAACAATTTAAACATTAATGTTCAAAAAGTTATTGACATTGTAAACATTGATATTTTTATAGCTCATTTTATTGACATTTACAAACATTTTCCTTACATTGGAAAAAATTATGAAATCCATTGAAAAATAAAGCCAAAAAAGGATTTTCTACAATTTGACAGTCACTACTTCTACTACTGTTTAATTTATTATTTTTGGCACAAAAATTCATTTTATTCTCTAACGGGAGGCAAAATTATGAAATTTACATGTAACACATCCGTTTTAGCTGAAGCCTGTAATATAGTTCAAAGAGGTGTCCCTCAAAAAAGTACCATTCCTGCAACCGAAGGTATTTATATTCAGGCAAAAAATTCAAGACTCAATCTTACAGGTTATGACCTTGAAGTAGGTATTACAACCTCAATTGACTGCTCAACAGAAACAGAAGGCAGTATCGTTCTTAATGCTCGTCTTCTCTGTGATATTTTAAGAAGATTACCTGCTGCTGCAGTTACTATTAGCGTTGATGCACACAATCTTTGTAAAATAACTTCCGGTGAAGCTGAATTTTCACTCGTAGGTATTCCCGCAAATGATTACCCTGAACTTCCCACAGTATCGGGAGGTCTACCCTTTGCAATTAAACAAAATATTTTACGTGATATGGTTAAACAGACTATTTTTGCAGTTGCAGTACAGGATATTAAGCCCGTTCATAAAGGTATTAAATTTGAAGTTGAAAATAACAATTTAAGACTTATTTCCTGCGACGGCTTCAGACTTGCTATAAGAAATGAAACAATTGAATATGCAGGAGACGATATGAAATTTGTTGTTCCTGCAAAAACTCTTTCAGAAGTTGTTAAACTTGCAGACAGTGATGACGACAACATTACATTTTCTATCGGTAAAAAATTCATTCTCTTTGAAATCGGAAATTACAGGATTATTTCAAGACTTCTTGAAGGTGAATTTTTCAATTATAAAAACGCAATTCCTTCTCAAAGCACAACTAAAGCAAGAGTAAACCTTAAGCTTATACTTGACAGCGTTGAAAGAACCTCACTTCTTATAACAAGTAAAATAAAAAGCCCAATCCGTTGCGTTTTTGACGAAAATACAATTAAAATTTCAAGTGCTACTGCTCTTGGCGCGGCAAACGATAAAATTCCCGCTTCAATTGAAGGCAAAAGGATCGAAATCGGCTTTAACAATACTTATCTTACAGACTGTTTAAGAACAGTTGATGCGGACGAAGTTAACATTGAATTATCAAGTCCTGTTTCACCCATAATTATTAAGCCTATTGAAGGCGAAAGCTTCATTTTCCTTATCATTCCCATGAGATTAAAAAATGAAAATATAAGCTGATAAAAGTTTTGAACAATTTTTTGAAAGAATGTTTAAAAATATGAGAATAAGAGTTAAACCCGTTCAGAAAGAACACAAAGATTTTATTTTAAAAGGTGAATATATAAGACTTGATGACCTTTTAAAGAATGTCAGCGTTGTTAACACAGGTGGTCACGCAAAAATCGTAATACAGGACGGCGAAGTTAAAGTTAACGGCGAAGTTTGTACTATGAGAGGTAAAAAATTACGTCGCGGTGACAATGCCGAATACGAAAGTATTATATACGACGTAGTCTGAGAGTCTAATTTGTGGAGGAATTATGAAAATAAATTCAATAGAATTGAATAATTTCAGGAATATATCCTCCATTAAATTAGAGGCAACCGATGGTGTAAATGTAATTTACGGTGAAAATGCTCAGGGAAAGACAAATATTCTTGAAGCAATCTGGCTTTTTACGGGGTGTAAGAGTTTCAGAGGTGCTAAAGACCCTGAATTTATTAAATTCGGCGAAGAAATTGCTAAAATAAATCTTTCTTTTTCTGATGATGTAAGGGATAAAAAATCCGAAATTGTTTTTGGTAATAAAAAGAAAAATGTTTCTTTGAATGGTATTTCCTTACGGTCATCAGCAGAATTAATAGGTTCATTTTACGGTGTAATTTTTTCACCTACTCACCTTTCACTTATTAAATACGGTCCGTCGGAAAGACGTAAATTTTTAGACACCGCCCTCTGCCAGTTAAAACCCTCTTATGCGGAATATTTAGCAGGATACAGGCGTTCTTTGATGCAAAGAAATGCTCTTTTAAAAGATATTTACTTAAATTCCCAACTTTACGATATGCTCGATTCCTGGGATGACAGTCTGGCGAGGTATTCGGCGGCGGTTATTTTTGAAAGGCTTAAATATATAGATATTCTTTCAAAATACAGTAAAGAAATTTACTCGGGAATTTCAGAATATAAAGAGGATTTTTCGGTTACATATTCAAGAAAAGACATAACCGATATTAATATTTCTGTTCACGATTTATATTTAAATGAGCTTGAAAAAATAAAAGCTTCCCGAAAAGAGGATATTTTAACTAAAAGTACAACTGTCGGACCTCATAGGGATGATCTTGATATTAAAATTAATAAAGTCAGTGCCCGTTCATTCGGCTCTCAAGGTCAACAACGTTCCTGCGCTCTCGCTTTAAAATTAGGTGAATCGGAAATTATAAAAAAAATTACGGGTGAAACTCCAGTTGCACTTCTTGATGATGTTATGAGCGAGCTTGATGAAAAACGCCAGGATTACGTTCTTAATCATATAAATGACAGACAGGTATTTTTAACCTGTTGCGACCCGTCTCAGGTTTTAAGACTTTGTAAGGGTAAATCCTTCCTTATAAAAGGAGGAAAATTAATTTAATGTTTATTCACATAGGTCACGATACAGTTATTGTGGATAAGGAAATAATAGGTATTTTTGATATGGAAAATACAACTGTTATGAAAAAAACAATTGATTATCTAAATAACGCAGAAAAACAAAAAAAAGTGCGTAATGTAGCACCTTTTGAATTACCAAAATCGTTTATAGTTTGTGAAGAGCCAAAGGGAACGGTTATTTATATATCCCCCGTTTCCGTCGGTACTATATTAAAGCGAATAGAAGCCGCTAAAAAATCAGATTTTAAATTTTAAGTAAGTAAATAATTTTTTATAAAAGAATCTTACGGAGGTCAGTATTTTGGACGAAATTATTAAAACCGAAGCGGAGCTTCGAGAGGAAGCTCTGGAAAATTCAATAGTTATTGATGATAGCGAAAATGCCATTGATACCTCGGTTACCGAAAAGTATGATGCCAGTGCAATTCAGGTTCTTGAAGGTCTTGAGGCTGTAAGAAAAAGACCCGGTATGTACATAGGTTCAACGGGTCCTAAGGGACTTCATCACCTTGTTTACGAAATTGTGGACAACTCAATTGACGAGGCTTTGGCAGGATTCTGTACTCATATTGAGGTTGAAATTCTCCCCGGTGATATTATAACTGTTCGCGATAATGGTCGTGGTATTCCCGTTGGTATTAATGAGCAACAGGGTCTTCCCGCAGTTACGGTTGTACTTACCGTTCTTCACGCCGGTGGTAAGTTCGGTGGTAGCGGTTATAAGGTTTCCGGTGGTTTACACGGTGTTGGTTCATCAGTTGTTAACGCTCTTTCTGAATGGTTTGAGGTTGAAGTTTCACAGGATGGCCACGTTCATTATCAGCGCTTTGAAAGAGGTAACCCAACTTGTGACCTTAAAGTTATCGGTGATACTGACGAAACCGGTACTCTCATAAGATTCAAGGCTGACCCCGAAATATTTACAGAAACAACAGAATACGAATATGAAATTCTTGAAAGAAGACTCAGAGAACAGGCATTTCTTAATGCAGGTCTTTCAATTTCACTTACTGATAAACGTAATCCTGAAGAAATAATTGAACAGATTCATTGTTATGAAGGCGGTATCAGTTCTTTTGTTGAGTTTGAAACAAAGAAAAGAGGACTCACTCCCCTTCATGAAATCCCCATTCATTTTTCTGCAGTCAGCGGTGACCGAGAAGCTAATATTGCGCTAATGTACAATGACAGCTATAACGAGTTATTATTAAGCTTTGCTAATAATGTTCGTACAATTGACGGTGGTACTCACGAAAACGGTTTTAAAACTGCTTTAACAAGAGTTTTTAATGAATACGGCAGAAAATATAAGCTTTTGAAGGATAACGATAAGAATCTTTCAGGTGATGACGTACGTGAAGGCTTAACCGCAGTTATCAGCGTTAAACTTACTGAAGCACAGTTTGAAGGACAGACAAAGGGTAAATTAGGTAATACGGATATTACTCCCCTTGTTTCAAAATGCGTATATGAAAAGCTTTCAACTTATTTTGAAGAAAATCCTGCGGAAGCTAAAGCAATTTTCGGTAAGGCTCTTGATGCATCACGTGCAAGAGAGGCTGCAAGAAAAGCAAGGGATAATGCAAGAAGAAAATCCGTTCTTGAAAGCAACTCACTTCCCGGTAAACTTGCGGACTGTATAGAAAAAGACTCATCTAAAACCGAAATTTACATCGTAGAGGGTGACTCTGCAGGTGGTTCTGCTAAAGCAGGTCGTGACAGAATGATTCAGGCAATTCTTCCTCTTTGGGGTAAAATGCTCAACGTTGAAAAGGCAAGACTTGATAAGGTAATAGGTAACGATAAGCTTACACCCGTTGTTCTTGCTTTAGGTACGGGTATCGGTGAAGATTTTGATATTAACAAACTAAGATATGACAAAATTATTATTATGGCCGATGCCGACGTTGACGGTGCTCACATCAGAACACTTCTTCTTACATTTTTCTTCCGCTATATGCCCGAGCTTATAAAACAGGGTCATATTTATCTTGCCCAACCCCCTCTTTACAGATTGAGTAAAGGTAAAACTCACCGTTATGCCTATTCTGATGAAGAAAGAGACGAAATAATGGCAGAAATCGGAATGGGATATTCAATTCAGCGTTATAAAGGTCTTGGTGAAATGGATCCCATACAGCTTTGGGAAACTACTATGGACCCTGCCACAAGATTAATGTTAAGAGTTACTCTTGAAGATGCGGAAAAAGCTGATGAAACCTTCTCTATTCTTATGGGTGACAAGGTTGAACCCAGACGAGAATTTATTGAGAAAAACGCTAAATACGTTAAGAATCTTGATATTTAATATGCGAGGTTAAATGATGGACGAAATAAATAATGTTGAAAATAATGGTGTCACACAGGGAATAAATAATCTCCCAGACCCTTATGCAAACCAGAAAATCATAAATATTGATATTAATAAAGAGGTCAGAACGGCTTTCCTCGATTATTCAATGTCGGTTATTACTTCCCGTGCATTGCCCGATGTTCGTGATGGTCTTAAGCCTGTTCACAGACGTATTCTTTACACAATGTACGAAAATAACCTTACTCCCGATAAAGCATACCGTAAATGTGCGGATACAGTCGGTTCAGTTCTCGGTAGGTACCATCCTCACGGTGACGCATCCGTTTACGATGCAATGGTACGTCTTGCTCAGGATTTCTCAATGAGATATATGCTCGTTGACGGTCACGGTAACTTCGGTTCAATTGACGGTGACCCTCCTGCTGCATACCGTTACACTGAGTCACGTATGAGCAAAATGAGCCTTGAAATGCTCACGGATATTGAAAAAAATACCGTTGATTTTGTTCCTAACTATGATGACCGTCTTAAAGAGCCTACAATATTGCCTTCAAGATTCCCAAACCTTCTTGTAAACGGTTCACAGGGTATTGCGGTTGGTATGGCTACAAATATTCCTCCCCACAACCTTGGTGAGGTTTGCGATGCTATTGACTGCCTTATTGAAAACCCCGAAGCCGACCTTGAAGACCTTATGGAGTATATCAAAGGTCCTGACTTCCCCACAGGCGGTATTATTATGGGTAGAGCGGCTATCCGTGCGGCTTATGCTACGGGTAGAGCAAAGATAATCGTTCGTGCAAAAACCGAAATTGTAGAGGGTAAAAACGGCAGATTTAAAATCATTGTTACCGAAATCCCATATATGGTTAATAAAGCACGTCTTATAGAATCAATTGCAGACCTTGTTAAGGATAAACGTATTGAAGGCATTTCTGATATTAACGACTATTCATCCGATAAAACGGGTATGCACATTGAAATTGACATCAAACGTGATGCCAATGCTCAGGTTGTACTTAATAAATTGTTTACTTATACCCAGATGCAATCAACCTGCGGTACAATTCTTCTTGCACTTGTTAAGGGTGAGCCAAAGATTCTTACTCTTAAAGAAATTCTTCAACACTATATTGACCACCAATGTGAGGTTATCACAAGAAGAACTCAGTACGACCTTAAAAAAGCTCAGGACAGAGCCCATATTTTAGAAGGCCTTGCTAAAGCTATTGACATAGTTGACGATATTATTGCCACAATCCGTGCTTGCAAAGGTGGTCAGGCAGAGGCAAAAACGGCAATTATGGAAAAATTTGAATTTGATGAACCTCAGGCAGCTGCAATTGTTGCCTTCCGTTTAGGTCAGCTGGCAGGTCTTGAAATTCTCAAAATAACAAATGAACTTAACGAGCTTAAAGAAAAAATCAAAGAATATCAGGATATTCTTGCTTCACATGAGCGTGTTCTCACTCTTGTACGTGACGAACTCAGAGTTGTAAGAAATAAATATGCTGATGAAAGAAGAACCGCTATTGAAAATGTCAGCGGTGAGGTTGATATTGAAGACCTTATACCCGAAGAGAAGTGTGTTTATACTTATACAAATATGGGTTATATCAAACGACAGCCCGTGGATATTTTCTCAATTCAAAACCGTGGAGGCAGAGGCGTTAAGGGTATGACACGCCGTGAAGATGACGTTGCGGAAACAATGTTTGTTGCTTCATCTCACGATGCAATTATGTTCTATACCACGAGAGGTAGGGCATATAGACTTAAAGGATATGAAATTCCTGAGGGAAGTAAAACAAGTAAGGGAACAAATATTGTTAATATTCTCCCCCTTGAAAATGGTGAAAAAGTTTCTGCAATGCTTCAGATTCCTAAAGAGGATGAAGGTCTGTACCTTTGCATGGTTACACGTAAGGGTCTTATTAAACGTTCATCTCTTGATATTTACAGAAATACAAGAAGAAACGGTATTATTGCCGTAACACTCAGGGATGATGACGAGCTTGCGTGGGTTAAGCTTACATCCGGTAATGACGATTTGCTTGTTGCTACAAAAAAAGGTATGTGTATTCGTTTCAATGAAAATGATGCCAGACCATTGGGCAGAACTGCAAGTGGTGTTAAGGCTATTACTCTCAACGAAGGTGACGAGGTTGTGGGTATGAGTGTTATGAAAGAAAATGGCAAGCTTCTTACTGTTAGCGAAACAGGTTACGGTAGAATCAGCGAAAATGAAAATTATCGTACTCAGTCAAGAGGCGGTAAGGGTCTAAAAAACTATCATATTGAAAAATATGGTGAAATTGCCGCAATCAGTGATATTTCCGAGGAAGATGATATTATTCTTATTTCTCAGGATGGAATTATCATTAGAATACCTGCAAGTGCAGTAAGAATATGTGCAAGACCCTCAAAGGGTGTTCGTGTAATGAAGCTTGGTGAAGGTGACAGAGTAGTTACTCTTTCAACAACAGAGCACGACGAAGAAGAGGTTAACGGCACGGTAGAGGATGACGGAACAGCCACCGAAGGAGCAGGAGATACATCCGGCGATAACGAAGATGTGGGCACACCTGAAGATGTAGCAGACACAACGGAGGAATAATTTATGTCTGACAATAATAATCGTAACAGCAATCAGGATTACCTTGATTTGTTAGGTGAATATGCTCAAAGGGAAATGGAAGAAAACAAGGGAAAAGAAGAAATTGATGAGAATTTCTATAATAATGAAGAAGAAATGGCTTCAATTGGGTCCGATAAGTCAAAAACTCGTGTGGATTTAAGCGTTTTTGATGACGAAAAACCTGTAAAAAGACGTCCTTCTGCACCACCTATGGTGAAAAAACGTGAACCAAAAGAGAAAAATCCTTTCAAACGCTTCGGAAAGTGGTTTAAAAATCTTTCTAAAGTTAAAAAGATTATTTTCAGTATTATTGCCGTAATTCTTGCAATATTAATTGCTTTATTTGGCGCAGGCGGAATTTTTATCGCCCAGAAATTATCTCTTTTAGGGGATGCTCTCGGCAAAAATGAAGAAGATATTATTTATGAAGATGAGGATTTTGAAGATATTGAAATAGATATCGGCTCCGCAGGCTTCAAACAGTCTCTTATTGATTGGGCAACCATCGGTAACGACAGAAAAATGTCCAGTAGAAACGTTATAAACGTACTTCTTATAGGAGCGGATAGCAGAAAAGGAACAAATACAGGAAATACGGACGTTATGATGTTAATTTCCGTAAACAAAAAGACAAAAGAGCTTAAGCTTGTTTCCTTCTTCAGAGACAGCTATTTATATGTTGAAGGGGATAAAAATTCCTATTGCACAAAATTAAATGCAGCTTTTTCAATGGGTGGTCCCGAAACACTGATAAAAACCATTGAAAATAACTATAAAATCGAAATTGATAACTATGTTATGGTGAATTTCGAATCATTTAAATCAATTATTGATGCAATGGGTGGCGTTACGGTTGACGTTCAACAATATGAGGCGGATTATAACTATAAAAAATTTAAAATCGAGCTTCCGGTCGGTGAAGATGTTACACTTAATGGTGAACAGGCGCTTTGCTTTGTGCGTATAAGAAATTGCGATGCAGACGGTGATGTAAGCCGTACAAGACGTCAGCGTCAGGTTATTGACTCCATTCTCAGCCGTGTTAAAAAGGCTTCAATCAGTGACCTTAATAAATACATAGATATTCTTTTACCTTATGTTGACACAGGCTATAAGAAAACGGAGATAGTTTCTTTAGGTATTAAAGCTCTCACGGGTGGTTGGGCAAACTATGAAAGAAAGCAGTTACAGATGCCTCCCGAAGACTGTCGTACAAGCGGTAGTGCAAATATGTGGATTTGGGTTGTTGACTACGAATTGGCAGCTCACCAGCTTCAGATGGAGCTTTATGGTAAATCAAATATAGTTATTTCAGAGGATAGGGTTTCTATTATTGATGTTTACCACGGTGCAAACTATACAGGTATGAGTAATTCTGACAACAGTAATTTAAATGATGTTGTAACAACTACAAAACCTGCAATTACAACTGAACCGCAAACTACTCAAGCGGGTGTTACGGAAAATATCGAGCCTACAGAAGGCACGACAGCAGACATTACTGAAAATACCGATGTAACAGAAGGTGAGGAAGAACCAACTGAAACACCAACTGAGGGTAACACGGAAGAACCGACAACACTTCCTCCTGAAACTGAACCCGTTACCACACCACCTGAAACAGAGGTTCTTGTGTAATGAGCAAAAAAGAAAGTAATTACGTAAAAAAACGCAAAAGCTACTACGGTTTTGCTAAAGATTACCCGGGAAACTTAGGCTCCAATAAATATGTAATAGGCGACAGCTTAACAGTAAGAAGAAATGAAACTATACGCAGAATAATAACAGCGGTATTAATAGTTTTATTGTTTATAGCAACATTTGTAACAACAACCGTCTGCCTTGAAATTTCAGAAAAACCAAAAGAAAAAGCATCGTACTCTTCTGAGTACGATGCTTTTTAGTTAGGAGTTAGGAGTGAGGAATGAGGAGTTAAGGGGAAACTTCGTTTCCAATTATTATAATGCTTCGCTCCACTGCTTTAGCATTATTTTTATACATTTACTCCTCATTTATATACATTTCCTCTGTGTCAATTTGAGCTTGTTTTAATATTTCAAGCGCTTTATTATCTTTTATATATGGTAAAGCATCAGTAATACTATTAAATAAAAGATAATACATATTTTTAAATAATTCTGTTTCTGTCTTTTTCATAATAAACACCTCATATAAAGTATATCATAAATTATTAATATACGCAAGTGCGTACACGCAGTAACGTAATTTTACATAAAATACTTTTGAGGTGAAAGTATGGGCGTAAAAGATGCAGTTGCAAACAGATTTATTGAAATTTGTAATGAAAGAAACATAAAAATTAATGAACTTGCTAATATTTCGGGTGTTACACCATCTACTGCATATAGTATGTTGGACGAAAACAGACGAGATATTTCAATAATTACAATTAAAAAGTTTTGTGATGGATTAGATATAACTTTGGGTGAATTTTTTTCAACCAAAGAATTTGATAATTTAGAGCAAGAAATAAAGTAGTTTAAAATTGGCTTTGGCCCTTTAATTACGAATTATGAATTACGCATTACGAATTAAAAAAACTCCTTTTGCTTTCGGCAAAAGGAGTTTTTGTCTGTCTTAGTCTTCGTCGCAGCAATCGCAACCGCAATCACAGTCGCATTCGCAATCATCAAAATCGATGTCGAGTTCAAGTTTCTCGCCACAACCGGGGCATTCGATGATTTCTTCGTCGAGCATTTCGTCATCAAGAAGGATTTCTTCGCCGCAGAGAGGGCATTCTACTTCGTAAAGCTCCTCATCGTCACAGCAACAGCAATCGTCATCATCGTAGAAATCTTCATCGTCGAAGATGTATTCTTCAAGCTCATCAAGATCCTCGTCGATAGCATCAACAAGGTCTTCACAAGCGCTGAGGTCTTCGTCGATATCGCTTATTGTAAGAGCCATATCTTCAAGAATATCGAACATTGCATCGAAAATTTTAGCCTCTTTTGTATCTTTGTCAAGGTCAAGACCTGCTGCAAGGCCTTTAAGGTATGCAACTTTTTCTGTAAGTGTCATATTAAACTCCTCCTATATAGGAAATATTTAAGACGGCAATTATGCTCTTGAGAGATATTCGCCTGTTCTTGTATCAATGTTAATCATTTCACCCTCGTCAATGAAAAGGGGAACTTTGATTTCTGCACCTGTTTCAACAGTTGCGGGTTTTGTAGCGTTAGTAGCTGTGTTACCTGCGAAACCGGGGTCAGTTTTTGTAACCTGAAGTGTTACGAATGTAGGGGGTTCTACGCCGAAAACATTGCCTTTGTAGGAAAGAATCTTACAAACCATATTTTCTTTAACAAATTTGAAGTTGTCGCCAAGGTTTGAAGCATCAACGGGAATCATATCGTATGTTTCCTGGTCCATAAAGTAGTAAAGACCGCCGTCTTCGTAAGAATATTCCATATCCTTTCTCTCAATGAAAGCAGTGGGATATTTGTCTGTGGGGCTGAAAGTTTTTTCTGTAACGCTACCGTTGATTACGTCACGGATTTTTGTACGTACGAAAGCCGCACCTTTACCGGGTTTAACGTGCTGGAATTCGATAATAGAATAAACTTTACCGTCCATTTCAAATGTAACGCCGTTTTTGAAATCGCCTGCTGTTACCATAAATAAATCCTCCGAAAATGAATTTCATTTTAATACATAATTAATATTATACTAAATTAGCCTTATTTTCAAGTGTTTTTTGATATTTTAACACTATTATAAGCTAAAACAGTTAATTTTGAGCTTTTAAGTCAATGCCAAGTTCGTCAAGCTGTATTGCATCAACCTTTGAGGGGCATTCGGTCATAGGTTCACTTGCATTCTGAACCTTCGGGAAAGCTATAACGTCACGAAGAGAATCTGCTTTAACGAGCTGCATAACAAGTCTGTCAAGACCGATACCCATACCGCCGTGGGGAGGGGGGCCGAATTTGAAAGCATCAAGAAGATATCCGAATTTTTGTTGTGCTTCTTCGTCTGAAAGACCAAGAAGCTTGAACATTCTGTCCTGAAGTTCGGGGTTTGTAATACGGATAGAACCTGAAGAAAGCTCAATACCGTTAAGAACAAGGTCATAAGCCTCTGCTCTGACGGCCGCTTTATCTGTTTCAAGATAGGGAAGGCACTCGGGAAGTGGTGATGTGAAGGGATGGTGCATAGCAACAAATTGCTGAGCATCCTCGTCCCAATCAAAGAAGGGGAATTCAACAATCCAGAGAAGGTTGAAGCCGTCACCGATAATATCAAGCTTCTTTGCAGCTTCGTTACGCAAAGCACCGAGAACCGAGAGAACAGAACTGCTTTTGGTATCTGCAATAATGAAAACAACGTCGCCCTTTTCGGCCCCTGCTCTGTCAAGAATTGCCTTCATTTCGTCTTCAGTCATAAACTTTGCAAAGCTTGAAGCAATACCATCGTCGGTAAGTCTTATCCACGCAAGACCCTTAGCACCGATACCCTTTGCAAACTCCGTAAGCTTATCAACTTCTTTTCTTGTATATGTTGTAACTGCGCCTTTAGCAGTAATACCGCGTACTGAACCTCCGCCTGCAACCGCACCTGAAAATACTGAGAAACCGCAATCCTTTACAATATCGGTAAGGTCAAAAATCTCCATACCGAAACGGGTATCGGGCTTGTCAGAACCATAACGCTCCATAGCCTCTTTATAAGTAAGACGGGGAAGTGGAAGGGGAATTTCAACACCAAGAGCCTCTTTGAAAACTCTTGCAATGTATCCTTCACCGATGGAAAGCACATCCTCCATTGTAACAAAGGACATTTCAAGGTCAATCTGTGTAAATTCAGGCTGACGGTCTGCTCTTAAGTCCTCGTCACGGAAGCAACGGGCAATCTGCATATATCTGTCAAAACCCGCAACCATCGAAAGCTGTTTGTAAAGCTGGGGTGACTGGGGAAGGGCATAGAATGTACCCTGATGAATACGGCTGGGAACAAGGAAGTCACGTGCTCCCTCGGGAGTTGATTTAATGAGCATGGGAGTTTCAATTTCAACGAAACCGTTCTCATCAAAATAGTCACGTGTGATTTTTGTTACCTTGTGACGGAAAAGAATATTTTTCTGTAAATCCGGTCTTCTCAGGTCAAGATAACGGTATTTAAGCCTTGTAAGTTCGGATGTCTGGCAGTTTTCAACGATGTCAAAGGGGGGAGTTTCGCTTTTAGCAAGAACTCTTAAATCCTTAACGTCTATTTCAATATCGCCTGTGGGAATTTCAGCATTTTTTGATGAGCGCTCACGGACAACACCTTTAGCCATAAGCACGTATTCGCTTCTTACCGAGAAGGCTTTTTCAAAAATTTCTTTATCTGTATTTTCGTCGAATGCGAGCTGAACAATGCCTGTTTTATCACGTAAATCAACGAAAATAAGTGCACCAAGGTCACGTTGCTTTGCGACCCAACCGCAAACGGTTACTTCCTCGCCGATGTTTTCGGCACGAAGGTCACCACAGAAAACAGAACGTTTGAGTCCGTTCATATTATCCATATTTATACATCCTTTCTGCAGGGGAATTACTTGATATTTACTTTATGCTTTGTGAGTGCTGTTATGGGGAAGCTGAGAGCGATTGATGCACCAAGCATAAAGAGAGGTCCGGAAAATACATAGGTGTAAGCACCGTGTAAGCTTTCATTTTTTGTTCTGATGACATTACTTGCAATGGTAATAATGTCGTTGTGTACTAACATACCAAAGGGGAAAAATTTATTCACAAGTAATGATACGCCGAAAAATACGGCGAGGGACGAAAAGAAAATTATAATGGTAAATACGGGACTGGCGTAAGAAAGAGGCTTAACGTGTGAGCAGGTTATAGCAAAATATAAGCACTGCACCACAAGGAACATCGCTATTGCAATCCATAAGAGATAATATGTCGCAAGTCCGAAAACAGTATCCAAGGATGTACCAAATAATAAAATGAATATTTGATCCGCCATATCCTTAAGGTCGCCGCCTATACATTCGCCAATCTGATGAATCCAAAGGAAAAATGAAGCGAAAAACAAAGTGTATATTGCATAAGTCCAGACAAGACCCGAAACCGTTTTTGACCATATGAGGGAGTTGGTCTTAACCGGGAGTGTAAGAGTAAGGTAGCCGGCCCTGCCAAAAGTGGTTTTAGAAAACATAATTGCCACAGCAATAAGAATTACAATGCAGGCAAAAAGCATTACAAGGCAAACGATAATACCGGATAAGATTACACCGATTATTTGCAACTGTTTACTGTCATAAATACCAAAAACATCCTTTACGCTGTAAGCAGCAAAGGCTTCGGCAATGCTTGCTATAATAAAAACACAAATAAAAATAACAGAAACGGAATGCCATTGAGCTTTAAGGTCATTTTTAAGAAGCTTACCAAACATTATTGAAAACCTCCTTAAACACATCTTCAATAGACTTGCCGTCGTGTAAAATATTTTCAACGCTATCGTTGAGCTGAACCTTGCCGTTACCTAAAAATACCGCGTGGGTAAAAACATCTTCAAGGTCATTTATGAGGTGTGTGGAAATAAGAAGAGTTGATGAACCGGCGTAGTTTTTCATAATAAAATCAAGAATCTGTCCACGCGTAGCAGGGTCAACACCGCCCATGGGCTCGTCGAGAATATAAAGCTCGGCATCCCTTGACATTGTAAGGGAAAGAAGAAGCTTTTCCTGCATACCTTTAGACATTGATTTAGACTTTTGCTTAGGGTCAAGACCGAAACGCTTAATCATATCAAGAGCTTTTTCTTTATTGAAATCGCTGAAGAAATCGTTGAAATAATTGACAGCATCAATATTTCTCATCCAATCGTGTACAAAGGTCTGCTCGGGTAAATAAGCGGTAACCGCTTTAGTTTTTTCACCGGGCTTTTCGCCACCGATTGTAACAGAGCCCTTGTAGTCATGGATAAGACCTGTAAGTATTTTCATTAATGTGGATTTACCGCATCCGTTAGGACCGAAGAGACCGATTACCTCGCCTTTGGGAAGGGTAAAAGAAATATCATCTAAAACAAGGTGTTTGCCGTAGGATTTAGATAAGCCTTCGGCTACAATTATGTTGTTATCTGACATAATCAAACCTCCTTTATTATTCAAAAATTCCAAATACTTTAAAAATAATCAAAACTTTACTAACTATATATTTTACACATAATATGAGTTTAAGTCAATATATCGGACTGTAAAAAAGATGTAAATTAACAGGCAAAAAAACACCCTCTCCCGTGTGGGAAAGGGTGTCCTGTAAATTAAATTATGCGAAAAGACCACCGAAAAAGCTTGAAACTGTATCAAGTACAGCGCTTACGTCGTACTCAACAAGTGAGCCTTCAATGGATTTAAGAATAGCAGAAAGGTCTGCACCTTCAAAAAGATTAAAAATAATATCAAGAATAGAACCCATTAATATCGCCTCCTATTTAGGCATAATATATCACAAAATATGCGCTTTGTCAAGAAATAACATCATTTGGTAATTTTGGGTTAAGAAATCAAAGGAATGATAAGAAAAAATTTGAATATATGGAATTGAAAATATAGAAAATATGCTGTCATAACGTATGTTGTTTTATTGACTTTAGTTTTATAATATGATATGATTTCTAATATATGGTTTAATACGAAAGTTATGCCGTATTTTCATATATTAAAAATGTGTTAACTATCTAAAAGGAATGACTTTATGGAAAAATTACTTATTCTCGGGGCAGGTCAATATGGTGCGCTGGTTTATGAAATTGCACAGAGTATGGGCTTATACGAGAAAATTGATTTTCTTGATGATAATAATGAAATCGCTATCGGAAAAATTTCAGATTATACCGGATTTGTAGATGAATATAAAAATGCTGTGGTTGCCATAGGCAATGCGGATATACGTGTTGAATTTTTGAAAATGCTAAAAAATGCCGGATACAATTTACCATCCGTTATAAGTGACCGTGCGTGGGTGTCACCGTCAGCGAAAATTGGTGAAGGGGTAATAATTGAACCCAACGCAACAGTAAGCACCAAAGCTGAAATAGGATTTGGTTGTATTGTTTCGGCAGGTGCAGTGGTTAATCATAATGCAGTGCTTTGTGACGGTAGTCACGCCAATTGTAATGCCACAGTAACGGCAAGAGCGCAGCTTACGTATAAAAGAAAATTAGATTGTGGCGAAGTCTTTTGAGAATAGGAGAATCGGTTATGTATAAAAAGTTTTTTAAAAGATTTCTTGATATTATTTTATCTGCAGGGGGCATTGCAGTTTTAGCTGTTCCCATGGGAATTATTGCTGTTGCAATAAAGCTTGACAGTAAGGGTCCGGTGTTTTTTAAACAAAAACGTGTTGGTGAGAATAAAGAGCATTTTCAGATTCTTAAATTCAGAACTATGAGAACCGATACGCCAAAGGATGCACCTACACACCAGCTTTCAGACCCGCAGAAATGGATAACCAAGGTTGGTAGAATACTTAGAAAAACAAGTCTGGATGAGCTTCCTCAGTTATTCAATATTTTTACAGGTAATATGAGTGTCATCGGTCCCAGACCCGCTTTGTGGAATCAGTTTGACCTTATTGAAGAAAGGGACAAATACGGTGCAAATGATGTTAAGCCCGGTCTGACAGGTTGGGCACAGATTCACGGAAGGGACGAGTTAGAAATTCCTGTTAAGGCGAAGCTTGACGGTGAATATGTTGAAAATATGAGCTTTGGTTTTGACTGTAAGTGTTTCTTCGGAACCATCAAGAGCGTTCTTAAGAGTGAGGGTGTTGTTGAAGGCGGCACAGGTGAAATGAAAAAACGCGAACAACAGGAAGAAAGCAGTACAAAATCAGAATAAGGACAGAGAGATTTTATTATGTCATTGAAATTAATGTACATCACAAACAGACCCGATGTTGCACAGGTGGCACAAAACTGTGGTGTTGACAGGATATTTGTTGATATGGAATACATCGGTAAAGAAGAACGCCAGGGCGGTCTTGATACCGTTAAGAGTCACCACACTGTTGAGGATGTTAAAAATCTTCGCAAGGTACTTAATAAAACCGAACTGCTTGTAAGGGTAAATCCCATTCACGAAGCAGGGCAAAATTGGTGCAGTTCCAAAGACGAAATTGATGCGGTAGTTGAAGCCGGAGCGGATATTATAATGCTCCCTATGGCTAAGACTGTTGATGATATTAAAAAATTCGTTGAATACGTGGGCGGAAGAACTAAAACGATGCTTCTGCTCGAAACTGCCGAGGCAAAAGAGAATATAAAAGAAATGCTCGATGTAGGCGGTCTTGATATGGTGCATATCGGACTTAACGATTTGCATTTGTCCTACGGTATGAAGTTTATGTTCCAACTTCTTACGGACGGAACAGTTGAGGAACTTTTTAAAATTATCGGAAGTTACGGTATCCCCTACGGATTCGGTGGTATAGCAAGACTCGGTTTCGGTATGTTACCCGCGGAGTATGTTATTGCAGAACATTACAGACTTGGGTCATCTATGGCGATTTTATCAAGAAGCTTTTGTGATGTGTATAAAACAAAGGATGTTTCAGAGGTGCAGAGCCTTTTTGAGAAAGAGCTTAACAGAATAAGAGAATACGAAAAAGAGCTTACAAAAAAAGATGATGCTTTCTTTAAAGATAATCAGAAGGAAACAGCCCGTCTTGTGAATATAATTGCAGAAAAAATCGAGGGATAAATTATGGATAAAAAAATCAAACTTTGTGCCTTGACCACAATTTCAAAAACAATGGATTGGTTTGTTGTCGATTCAATGCGTAACCTTGAAAAAAATGGTTACGATATAACTCTTGTGTGCAATATGGACGAAGAGTTTATTGAAAAAAATAAGGATTATGCAAAATGTGTACCTCTTTCAATGAGTCG
The DNA here is from genome assembly GCA_045592665.1 of Acutalibacteraceae bacterium. Classification (GTDB taxonomy): domain Bacteria; phylum Bacillota; class Clostridia; order Oscillospirales; family Acutalibacteraceae; genus DTU089. The sequence continues at coordinate 20,404 of JAZNVE010000139.1, read as the reverse complement.
TGGTATAAGTCCTAAAGATTTAATTAAAAGCACTCTCTGGTTAAGAAAATTTTTCAAAAAAGAAAAATTCGATATGATTTATTATCTTACTCCTAATGTTTCAATGTATGCGTCTTTTGCAGGTTTTCTTGCCGGAATAAAAAAGCGTGTGTATAACCAATGTGGAATAAGATATGTTTCCTTAGACGGATTTAAAAGAAAAATATTTAGATTTATAGAAAAAATGACCTGTGTATTTTCTACACATATCCGTGCAGTAAGCCCCAAAAATATGCAGTTTGCAATTGATGAAGGTCTTTGTAAAAGTGATAAAATTTCTGTTATTGGTATTGGTGGCACTATAGGTGTGGAGCTTGATGTCTGCAGAAGTTTTGACAGAAAAAAAGCAAGGGAGGACCTGAGAGAAAGATATGGTATTCCTGCTGATGCTTTTGTTTATGGATATGTTGGCAGAATAAATGAAGATAAAGGTATAAATGAGCTTATTACTGCATTTAAAAAAGTTTCTGAAAAAATACCGAATGCATATCTTGCCCTTGTGGGTATGATTGATGATACCAATCCTATAAAGCCTGAAAATATGAAAATTGCTGAAGAGAACCCCAGGATAATAATGACAGGCAATGTTCTAAAAGAAGAAGTTTACCCTCATATGGCTATGTTTGATGTACTTACTCATCCTACATATCGCGAAGGTTTCGGTAAGGTGTTACAAGAAGCAATGGGTGTTGATATTCCGATTATAACAACCGATGTGCCCGGACCTTCAGAAGTTATTGAAAATAATATTTCCGGTATTCTTTGCAAAGTTAAGGATGTCGATGACCTTGCAGAAAAAATGCTGCTTCTCTTTGACAATGAAGAACTTCGTGAAAATTTTGCAAAAGAAGGCGAAAAGAGAGCAGAAAAATATTTTGACAGACCTATAATGCTTAACAATATATTGTTAGAAATGAATAAGATTGCTGAGGAATAAGAATGGGAAAAAAATTACCAAAGATACTTTCTGTTTCTTTGAATACATGGCGAAAAGACAGCGGAATACACACAGAAACTGATTTGTTTAAATTTTTTGAAGCTGAAAATATTTCTCAGATTTATACAAAATCTGACTTGCCCGACACACCTGTGTGTAACAAGTTTTTTAGAATCAGCGAAAACGAAATAATAAAAAGTGTCATAAAAAGGAATCCCGTTGGAAAAAGGGTGGAAAACGGACAAAAAGCTGATGAAGACACACTGAAAGCAATGGAAGCAGAAACAGCACTTTACACTCAGGCGCATAAGAAAAAATCTTGGTTTATGACAATAATGCGAGAAGTTGTTTGGTCTTTCGGCAAATGGAAAACCAAAGCACTTGGGGATTTTATAACCGAAGAGAATCCTGATGTGTATTTCATCCCTATTTATCCCGTCGTTTATATGGGTAAGCTTCAATTATATATATTGAAAAAATTCCCTAAACCCTATGTATGTTACCTTTGGGATGACAATTATTCATATAAGCCTTGTAAAGGAAAGCCTTTAGCGTATGTACACAGATTTCTTTTGCGTAGAGTAGTAAAGAAACTCGCAGTAAATTGTACTGAAATGTTTACAATTACTGAAACTCAGAAGAAAGAAACTGATGAAGAATTTGGCACTAACAGTATAGTTCTTACAAAGGGCATTGATTATCAAAACAGAGAATTTGATGACAGACCCACATCGGACCCGGTAAAAATGGTATATACAGGAAAACTTTTCTTAGGCCGCGCTGAATCTTTAGTCGAGATTTCAAAGGCTATGGCAGAAATAAATAAAAATGGCGAAAAAATAACTCTTGATGTTTATTCACCTACCGACATTGAGGGCGAGACCTTGAAAATGCTCAATTCCAATGGATGTCATTTTAAGGGTTGTGTGCCAAGAAGTGAAGTAGATGCAATTCAGCAGGATGCGGATATAGTTATATTTGCTGAATCTCTTGAGAAAAATCACAGGTTTGATGCTCGTCTTTCTTTCTCTACAAAAATTACAGACTATTTCAAAAGTGGTAAATGCATTTTTGCAATAGGTGATAAAAATATAGCACCAATTATTTACCTCAGAGAAAATAATTGTGCGGTTATAGCAAATGAATATGAAGAAATTGCACCGCAATTAAAAAAACTTCTTGAAAATCCCAAGGAAATTAAGGAATACGGCAAAAAAGCCTTTGAGTGCGGTAAAAAGAATCATAATGAAAAGGATATAAAGAGAATTTTTATTGAAACATTTGTAAAGGCAGCGAAAAAATAAGTTATTTAGTTGGTGAAACGAATGAAGATTTTATGGATAGTTAATATGCTTCTTCCTGATGTTGCTGAACATCTTGGCGTGCAGACAGGTTCAAGCGGTACATGGATGATTGACATTTCGAAAATGCTATCACAAAAAGAAGATGTTGATTTAGCGGTTGCTTGTGTTTATGGTAAAGAATATAAAAAAATCGAATATAAGGGAATTACTTATTACCTTTTACCGGGTACGGGTAAAAATATGCTAAACTACACCAAGGCATATGAAAGTTTGTGGAAAAAAATAAACGAGGATTTTAAACCCGATATTGTGCACCTTCACGGAACTGAATATTCTCATGGATTATCTTTCTTGCGTATGTGTCCCGAAGTTAAATCGGTAGTTTCAATTCAAGGGATGCTTACGAGAATTAAAGATGTGGATTTTGGTGGAGTGCCAATAAAAGAGTTTATTTTTAACCGTACGTTAAGCCAGAATCTTCATATGAATGGTGAAATTGAACTTCACTTTGTACATAAAAAGAATTCTAAGCACGAACAGGAAATTCTCAAAAGAGTTAAATATATTAATGGTGTTTCAACCTGGGATACATCAATCTGTAAGAGTATAAATCCCGAGCTTAAGTGTTTTAAGTTGGAATACAATTTACGCGAAGGTTTTTACAATTCGCCCAAGTGGGATATTGAAAAAATCGAAAAATACAGTATTTTTACAAATCCCGGAGGAGTTCCTCTTAAAGGTTTACATAATCTCTTACTGGCGGTAAGTCTTATTAAAGAGAAATATCCTGAAGTTAAAGTATATGTACCCGGTATGTCGATTGGTAATGGTAAACTTGCTTTAACAGGTGCTTACGCTAAATACATTGCTAAACTTATTAAAAAACATAGTTTGGAAAATAATGTCGTATTCTTAGGTAGGCTTAGCGAATCTGAAATGGTTGAAAGAATGCTTAAATCCCACGCGGTTGTTATTCCCTCGGCTATAGAGGGGGCATCACTTGTTTTGAGGGAGGGTATGTACCTTGGTTGCCCAAGTATAGCAACCTTCCGAGGCGGTATGGCGGACTTTATCTCGGATAAGGTTGATGGTTTCTTATATGATTTTCAGGAATATCCTTACCTTGCCACAAGGATTGATGAACTTTTCAGTAATCCTGAACTTTGTAAGTCTTTTTCTGCAAAGGCAATCGAGAAAACCGAAAAAGCACATGACAGAAAAACTAACACGGATAACTATATAAATATGTATAACGATATTTATAACGAGGGAAATGAGAGATAAATGGTTATTTATGCACTAGTAGCAATAGCACCCTTATTGCTAAGCATTTTTTTCCCAAAAGTAAACGAAAACGTTAAAAGGAAGCGCATATATTTGATATTGTGCGGAATAGTTCTCGTTTTGTTTTTGGGATTAAGAAGTAAATATTTAGGAAGTACGGATGCTTACAACTATTATAACCACATGGAAAGAGCTTTGCTTTATAACAGTTGGGAAGCATACTATAGACCTGATTTTGTTGAGAGTGGTTTCCAATTTTTTGTTTACTGTCTTTCAAGAGTTTTTAATTCATCCCAATGGCTTTTTGTAATTACAGGGGCAATATTTATTATAGCGGTACTGTATTGCATATACAAAAACTCAGAAAACGTTGTTCTGAGTACGATTATGTATATTACACTTGGTATTATGCAGTTCCAGATGCAGGGTATGCGTCAGGCAATGGCAATGGCAATTTGTATGTTTGCTTTTGAGTTTGTCAAAAATAAAAAATTAATACCTTTCGTATTGTTAGTAGTTCTTGCAATGCAATTCCATAGAACATCAATTGTATTTATTGTCATTTATTTTATAGCTTTGATGCCGTATAGATGGTGGAGTTTGCTTCTTATAGCAATTAGTTCGGGCGTTGTTTTTGCATATACGGACAGACTTATGATTTTTGCTAATGACTTGTTTGAAACTGACTATGCCCAAACCATCGACTCCGGCGGATTTGTCGCAACGGCAATTTATGTACTTATTATCGGTTTTGCAATGTTGTTTAATCAAAGAGCCCTTCATAACAAGGTTGATAGAACGGCATCCACGGTAATGTTTCTTACTATTATGGGATTTGCAAGTTACGTTATGAGATATTTCGGCGCGGGTATCTCGGAGCGAATCAGTTTCTACTTTATGTTCGGTCAGATTATTTTATTGCCCAATACCATAAAACATATTCCGGCTGAATTCAGAAAAATTACAAATATAGCAGTATATGTTTTGTGTATAGCTTTGTTCATGTATAGATTAAGAGGTAGTGATTTTGTTCCCTACGAATTTTTCTGGAATGTTTTTTAAAAAATAAAGGAGAGATTATATTTGTCAACTAAAATTAAAAATCCTATGGAGCAAAAGCACGTTAAAAACGTGGAATTTGTTTTCTATCTTGCGGCGATATTCTTTTATACAATGATGACGGGTATCGTAGGTAGTTACCGTCAGGCTTATCTCGTTAATATTCTGAAGCTTTCAGACGACTCCGTTTCATTTTATAACGCATTCCTCAGTATTGCGGGGTTTGTAATGAGCTTCGTTTACGCTATGATTATCGATAACCGTAAAATCGGCAAAAAGGGTAAGTTCATACCCATTGTCAATGCGGTGGCTATTCCCATAGGTATTGTTACAATGCTCCTTTTCTATACACCAAAGGGTCTTTCAGGAACAATTCTTATGATATACCTTATTACGATAGGTATGCTCCACGGTGCATGTACCAGCTTCGGAAATGCTATAAACCTTGTTTCATATGTTGTTTCACCCAATAATAAAGAGCGTGATAAGGTTATTTCCTTCAGAAGTATTTCGAGCGCTGTCGGTAACTCCGCACCACTGGTTGTTGTACTTGTTATCGGTCTTATTATTGATAAGGTTTCACCCGATAACCCCAACAAAGAGTATATGGAGTATATTATAGGTGCTTCACTCATAAGCGTTATCGGTACTATAATCACATTAATGGGTATGCGATTCTTAAAGGAAAGAATTACATACACCGAAGAAAAGAAAAACCCCTTCAAGGGCTTCCTTGATATTGTTACAAACAAATATGCATGGACTATTATCATCAGCGAAACCCTTAAGAATTTACGCGGTATTGCTAACTATATGGGTCCATTCCTTGCAGCGGCTCTCCTCGGCGGTACGGATAAATTCCTCCTTTTCGGTCTTCCTACGGGTATCGGTACCGCGGTTGGTATGCTGGTTATAAATTTCTTACTTAAGAAGTTTACTGCTAAGGTTCTTTATATTGCATCGGGTATTTACTCCGTTACAGTGAATGTAATTGCTTTTGCGGTCGGTTATATGTATTTTACCACCGGTGCGAGTGCTTTACAGATAGTATTTATTATTTGTCTTTTCCTTATCGGTCTTCAGTTTGGTGCTTCAAACCTTCTTCCCTCAATGTTCCAGGCAGACGTGCTTGAATCCATTGAGCTTCAGACAAAGGGTAAACGTCTTGACGCGGCTCTTCCCACAGTTATCGGTATAGGTACTATGGTAACGGGAACTATTGCTCAGTCACTTTCACCCCAGATTCTTTACGGTGAGGGTTCGATTATCGGTTACATTCAGCCTACGGATGATGTTCCTAATCCCACTCAGAGTCTGGAAACAAAAATTATGATGCTTTTCTTCTATACTATTTTCCACGGTATTATGATGTTCCTTGCGGGTGTTCCCTTCTTCTTCTATAAACTCACAGGTAAAAAGAAAGAGGAAGTACACAACGCAGTTCTCAGACAACGAGAAGAATTAGCAGAATAAAAAATTATGACCTCTGCTCCTAAGGGAGCGGAGGTCAAGTTTTATATATATTGATTTTATTCGTCAATTTCAATTCCGCGTTCTTTACGAAGAACAGCAAGCTCGCTGAACACCTTTTCCTTCTTTTTACCTGTAAGGTCGTAGAAGAAAAGAGGAATTGCACAAAGAAGAAGGCTGAGACCGGGAACGATGGTAACGAGTGAGAACATACCGAAATTCTGAACGGCATCAAGATTCATTGCAACGTCAACAATGCTTTCCGCTTTGCTGTTAAGGGTAGCAACGTCAAGATCGATAATCATATACATACCGATAATCATAACAGTTGCAAATGCATTACCGATTTTATTAACAAAGGACTGACAAGCGGAGCCGAGTCCCGTATTTCTGAAGCCTGTTTTCCACTCCATAAAGTCAAGACAGTCGCAAACCATAGCGAACGAAACATTGTTGATAACACCGAGAGGAATGCTTGAAATGAGCATAAAGGGGATGCAAAGAAGAAGGTTCTTTGTAGTCCAACCAACAACAATTGTAATACAGGATGCTACGAAACCGCCGAGACAGGAAACTATCATAATGTGCTTATATTCAAATTTCTTGTATAGCTTGGGAAGGAAGAGCATAGCACCGAACATACCAACAGCGGCACATATCTGAATAACAAGAGCAACAGTTGAAATGTTGGAGTTGTATTCCGCAAGAGTTGTTGGTTTCTTACCAACATAAAGACCGGAGTAACGTGCTACGTGAGGAGCTGCTGCCTGAAGCATATATCTGCCGAAGGAAAGAACGCCCGAAAGAACAACCAACATAAGGGGTTTACAAGTGAATATTCTTTTAAGTGTTCCGGGTTCACCGGGTGCTTTTTTCTGAGCATCGGGAATCTGAATTCTTTCCTTGGTCTTAAAGGTTGAAAGAGTGAATAGGGGCATACCGATGGCAGCCATTGAAATAGCCATAACAGCATATTTAACAATATCTGCATTCTCTAAATCTGCAACAAAGTAACCAACGATAATGGGAAGAGCAACGGTAACCGCTGAACCGATACCACCAACGGTTTTACCGTAGGAGATAAGATTTCCTCTTTCCTTGGGATTGGGAGTCATAACATTGGGCATACTCCAGAAGGGAACGTCACTTGCGGTATAAACCATACCCCAGATAACGTAAACGGCGGCTACGAAAACATAGAGCCATATTGATTTATTCTGTGTATCAAAGCCGGGATTTACAAACATAAGTATTGTAAGTGCGGCAATGGGTATAGCGGTTATTAAGGGGTAGGGACGCATTCTGCCGAATTTGGTTGAGCGTCTGTCAACAATCATACCCATCATAGGGTCGTTGATAGCATCCCACACACGGGCGAGAAGCATAAGCATAATAACGAACATTGCGTTAAGGGAAAGTACGTTCATATAGTAGTCAGTTATGTAACTGGACATACAACTGTAAACAAGACCCTGACCCAATGCGGCAATGGCATAAGCGCGGACTTCGTTTTTAGGAACGTATTTTTTACCGATAGTATCGTTAGCAGGTTTAGTTTTAGCCATATTAACCTCCGAATAAAAAGTTTAATGTTTACGTTTGAATTTTTTAACTATACTGAAAAGTTCCTTGCGTTCATTTTTATTAAGGTATATGAGCAAGAAAACTATGAAATATACAATTACTACAAATATCGCCTTAATAATAAGGTTTATCCAGGAAACACCCTCCAACGGGAATAAAGGTGTTACCAAAAGTCCTATTACTGATACAAGAGCGTAGCAGGGGATAGCCTTAATCCAGCATTTTTTATAGAATTTAAAAATATCAATACCGGCTTTGTACTTGTAAATAAATGTCATAAATATTATGTTTGCAAGGGCGGTGAATGCAGTACCAAGACAAACACCGACTGCACCTAAATAAATTGAAGCAACGTAGGATAAGCCGAGACCCAGAGTGCCTGAAATCGTCATAAATATCGCCTGATATTTTATGAGATTTTTCGCAATAACAGTTGTACTTGCAATTTGTTTTGAACAATTTATAAGGCTGGGGAAAATAATAATCAATGCACAGTAATATGTTTTAGAATATTCCGGACCCATCCAAAGGGTCATAAAATCCTTACCGAGACAAATAAAGCCCACAAAGATAAGACCTAAAACGGTTATCTGGTAGCGCCCTACCTTAATCATAAGGTCTAAAATTTTGTCCTCTTGCTTATCGGCAATATGCCTTGAAATACGGGGTAAAAACAAGCCGTTTACAGCTGTTCCTATAAGGTAGAAATAGCCTTCGAGGGTAACCGCAGGAGAATATATGGCAATTTCCGTACTGCTTGCGGTAATGCCCAGAACCGAAGGTGCAAAGCTATGGGTAAAGCGTTGCATTACACTGATAATGGTAGTCCAAAGGGTAAAACCGAAAAGGGTTTTATATAAGCTTTTGTCCGTTGTTTTAAAATCTACCTTAAGAGGAACGGAGCGTTTAATGGCAATGAATTTAAATAAAAGAGTAAGAATACCGCTGAGAACGTTTGCTCCCACTACTACCTTTACACTTGTAGTAAAATAAAGTGCCGTAAAAACTGATATAACAGTAAAGAGCTTGTTGAACACATCGCAAAGCTTTAATTGTACGAATTTTTCGTATGCATTCAGTATACCGTTCAGGGGGGATAAGGGGAAGGAAATAAGGTTAAATCCCGCAACCATTATGTATAGCACCCGGAAGGTTTCCATTTCCTCGGGTGTCAGCTTTACATAAATAACATCAAGGAAAAAATACAAACCGGCAAGAATAATCAAAATAACCGCATCAATAGTAAAATACAATTTATAAATAACGCCGATAATTTTGTTTATCGCTTCTTGGTTACCTTCAGCTCTGTATTTGGATACAAACCTCGAAACGGCAGAGCCTAAGCCGAAATCCAACATAAAAATGGCAATCAAAGAAGTTGCCAGAGTATAAAGGCCGTAATTGGATTGCCCGATTTTATGAACCATCCAAGGGGTATAAATCAAGCCGGTTGCAATGTTTATGGCAAGAGCAACGTAAGAAATCATTGCACCCATTTTTATCTGGCTGATTTTAAATTTATTCAACACTTGTTTTAATTTGTTCATAATGCTTATTATCTGTTACCGTACATTTTTTCGTAATAATTCTGGTACTCACCGCTGATGATGGTTTCCCACCATTCCTTGTTTTCGAGATACCAGGTAATAGTTTTATCAATTCCGTCAGCAAATTTTGTTTCGGGCAACCAGCCTAATTCCGTATGAATCTTTGTGGGGTCAATAGCGTAACGCATATCGTGACCCTTACGGTCTGTAACAAAGGTAATAAGGCTTTCCGGCTTACCTAATTTTTGACAAATAAGCTTAACTATATCAATATTTGCCATTTCGTTATGACCGCCCACATTGTAAACCTCACCTATTCTACCTTTGTGAGCAATAAGATCAATTGCCTTGCAGTGGTCTTCGACATAGAGCCAGTCACGGATATTTTCGCCTGTGCCGTAAACGGGGAGGGGCTTATCTGCAAGTGCATTTGCAATCATAAGGGGAATAAGCTTCTCGGGGAAGTGATAAGGACCGTAGTTATTTGAGCAACGGCTGATTGTAACGGGTAAGCCGTATGTTCTGTGATATGCAAGAACCAACAAATCCGCACCTGCCTTTGAACTGCTGTAAGGAGAAGATGTGTGAATGGGTGTTTCCTCGGTAAAGAAGAGGTCGGGTCTGTCAATGGGAAGGTCACCGTAAACCTCATCAGTTGAAACCTGATGATAACGGATATTACCGTATTTACGGCAGGCATCCATCATAACCTGAGTTCCGAGGATATTTGTTTTCAAGAAAACTTCGGGGTTTTCAATAGAACGGTCAACGTGGCTTTCAGCCGCAAAGTTAATTACAATATCGGGTTTTTCATTTTCAAAGATATTATAAATTTCCTGTCTGTCGCAGATGTCAGTTTTATAGAAAACGAAGTTCTTGTTTTCCATAGCTTCTTTGAGAGTTGACATATTACCTGCGTATGTAAGGCAGTCCACACATACAATTTTGTAATCAGGATATTTTTTAAGCATATAGTGGATAAAGTTGCCACCAATAAATCCGGCACCACCGGTTACCAATACTGTCATATTAACACTCCTTAATAAACGATTTTGTCTTCAGCAACCCTCTTTAAATGTTCACCATAGGGAGATTTGCCGTAAGCCTCTGCCGCCTTCAATAATTGCTCTTTGTCAATCCACTTTGCGTGGTAAGCAATTTCTTCGGGAGCAGAAATAACAACGCTCTGTCTGTTCTGAACTGTCTGAACAAAGCTTGATGCGTCCATAAGGCTGTCCATAGTGCCTGTATCAAGCCAAGCAAAGCCTCTGCCTAAAATCTGAACTGCAAGGCTGTCATTTTCAAGATAAATTCTGTTAAGGTCGGTGATTTCAAGCTCACCACGTGCAGAGGGCTTAACCTGCTTTGCAAAATCAACAACGCGGTTATCATAGAAATAAAGACCTGTAATGCAATAATTTGTTTTAGGATTTTTGGGTTTTTCTTCAACTGATAAAACCTTTTTATTTTCATCAAATTCAACAATACCGAATCTGTGAGGGTCTTTTACATAGTAGCCGAAAATTGTGGCAATGCCGTTTTCGGCATTTTTAACTGCTTCCGCAAGGTTTTTTCTGAACCAGCCACCGTAGAAAATATTATCGCCGAGAATCATTGCGCAAGTATCGTCACCCACAAAATCCTCACCGATTAAGAATGCCTGAGCAAGACCGTCGGGACTGGGTTGTACAGCGTAAGAAAGGTTAATTCCAAACTGACTGCCGTCACCTAAAAGATGCTCGAATCGGGGAGTGTCCTCGGGGGTTGAAATAATTAAAATATCACGAATTCCTGCTAACATCAATGTTGAAAGCGGATAATAAATCATAGGTTTGTCATACACGGGTAACAACTGCTTTGATGTAACCTTTGTAAGGGGATAAAGCCTTGTGCCGGAGCCTCCGGCAAGAATAATACCTTTCATAAAATTACTCCTTTGTAATTTTTATATCGCAATTAAAACAAGAATTACTTATTTTAAAACAATATCACAGATTCTGTTTATATCTGCTTCGTCAAGATGTGCGTACATAGGCAGACATAAAATATTTTCGGAATATTCCTTTGCAATGGGTGTAAGGGTTGTTAAATCCTCACCAAATTCTTTGTTTGCACTTACAAGGGGATAAAAATATTTTCTTGCATTAATGCCGTTTTCACCTAAAAGAGCAATAACCTCATCACGGGATTTGCCAAAAATTTCTTTATTAAATAAAACAGGGTAGTAGGCATAATTTTGCTTTAATCCTTGGTGCAAGGGTAAGAGGGTAATGCCGTCAATACTTTTTAATCGGTTGTCATATACGCTGAAAGCTTTGCCTCTTGAAGCAATTTCATCATCAATATGTCTTAAATTGCAAATACCCATAGCCGCCGCAAATTCATTCATCTTTGCGTTTGTGCCGAAGCACTCCAAGTCATCACCGGATACACCAAAGCTGCGTTCAAGAGAGAGCTTTTGAGTAAGGGCTTCATCATTGTAGCACAAGGCACCGCCTTCAATAGTGTGAAAAACCTTAGTAGCGTGGAACGAGAGCATTGAAACATCACCGTAGGAGCAAATGCCCCTGTCATTATATTCAACACCGAAGGCGTGAGCCGCATCATAAATGACTTTAAGGTTATGTTTATCTGCAATTTTCTGAATTTCATCAACCTCACAGATGTTTCCGTAAACGTGAACACCCAGAATTGCAACGGTTTTATCTGTTATAAGAGCCTCGATTTTGCTTTCGTCAATTGTGTAATCGGATTTAACATCGCAAAATACAGGTGTGCAGCCTGCCTGCATAATTGCATTTGTGGTTGATGCGAAGGTGAAGGGAGTTGTAATAATTTCGCCCTTTAAGCCTAAGGCTTTAATGGCACAGTAAAGAGCTAAATGACCGTTTACAAACAACTCGATATTGTCAACTTTAAGATATTCTTTAAGCTGACCTTTTAATTTGTTATGTATCGGACCCATATTGGTAAGCCAACAGTTGTCCCATATTGATTTTATTTCTTCGCAATATTCCTCATAATAAGGCATGGAAGAATGTGTTACGTTAATAGGCATATTTAAACCCCTAATTTCAATTGGTTTTTTTCTCGTCTGTGTTTTCAACTTCTGATTTCTTTTTCTTTAAAGAAAAACCTTCTTTTTTACCTACATACATAGCAATCCAACCTATGATTACGGAAATGGATGCCATAGCTATTATAACGGGATAATATTGCTTAGAAAGAAATATTGAGATTGCTTCGCCTGTAGGTCCACCTATTATAATTGCAACAACAAAAGGTATAATTGGTAAAAGACCGGCAAAGAAAGAAATAAAAAGAGTTAATCCGTAAATTTTATTAAGAATTTTATATATTTTTTCTCTCATAATTATCCTCCTTTTATTTTATCAAGCCCCATACGGGAAGCAGACATAACATCATAACAACGGATAAAGCATAGTGCAGCAAAATCCATATTGTGCAGTTAAGAAGAGTCGGTTTAAGTTTTGCTTCGGCAATTCCCATACCAACATAAACACAGGTACAATAAGGGGGTGTGACACCATGCATAGCTCCGCATATACACGGGAGCATAGCTGCTGCCATCATAGGATTACCGCCGGCTGCAGCTATTGAAGAAATAATTATGGAGCCAAAAATTTTAACCTGTGTTGAGCCGGGAATAAGCATACCCAGTATAGCAGTGAATAAGGGGAAAATAAGAGCAAGTGCAATCAAAGGAAGATTGAAGCTGTTAAAATATTCACCAATGGCTTTTTCTAAATGTATGTCTGTAAAAACATTGCTGATAAAATAAGCAAATAAAACAAGGGCAGATGTGGGAATTAAGCCGGACATACCATTGCATATTTCATTGTAAATTTTTTTAGGTGTCATATTTTTTATTACTTCCTTACCGGAAAGTAATATACCGCAAACTACAATCAAAGAAGGAATAAAGAGCAAGATACTGCTGTTAAATGCACTTGCACCTTCACCCAATCTGTTGTTGAAGAACTCTTCAAAAGAACTGGTTAAAAAGAATGGTAAAAATACTATAATCGGTAAGAAGATTGCTTTCCAACCGCGTTTAAGCGAAGCCTTCAGGGAGGGAAGCTCTTCTTTTTTCATAGGTTTAACCTTATAATAACGGCACATAAAGTAGAGTGTTATTATACGTTGTGCTACAAACCAAATTGCTATACTCCATAAAAGCATCCAGAATTGGGACATTGTATATTGTCCGGGGTACAGTTGATCAAGTGAAGCGAAAGCTATTGCAATCATACCTGCAGGCGGTATCATATTACCCATGGTACTTGCGTGAGCCTCAACATTTGCTGCTAAATGAGGCGGGAAACCGGATTTTTTCATAGCGGGAATAGTGAATACACCTGTTGTTGCCACGTTACCGGGTCCGCTGCCTGAAAGTGAACCCATATAAGTACTACCCAGAATGGCAACAAAACCTGCACCGCCTCTCAGTCTTCCGAATATCGAAAGAATTATTGCGATACAATCGTCAATTACGGTTGTTTTAGCTAATAATGATGCTGACACGACGAACACAATAATTACATACAGACTCGATTCGGTCATTGCATCCCAGATGTATGTAAAAGTGTTTCTCCAAGTGCCCGTAACAACAACCAGTGCAATAAATGCGGCTAACATACATTCATGCAAAGGTCTTTTTAAAAGTGCAAAACCTATTATAGCCACAACAAAAACAACGGCTAAATATAAAAATTCTATTGGCATTTAAAATCTCCTTTATTGTTTAATAATCTAAATTATCCGGATTTACCAATGAGGTTAACATGTTTTTTCCGATGTCATCCAATACGGTCAATTTTGATTTTACCCATTCAACATTTTTTTGAACAGAATCCTCTTTATCTATAACCATGGCTATTTCACATATACGTTGGCGCACATCACCGGTCTGCGGAACAGTTTCACCTACATCATAGCGTTTAAAAGCTGTTGTAACATTCTTGTTGTTTCTAATTTCATCCATACCATCAAAAACGGTTATTTTTCCCGGTCGTGCAGTAATAGGAAGCTGTATGGTGTAATGTCCATTTAAAGAGTACAAATCGTTATCAATATTGTCGGGAGGTGTAATTTTCCCTGTTAAAGAAAATTCAACCAAAGAAGACATCAAGTCAACGCCGGTAGCTTCTTTTAAAAGTTTTTCATATTCGCCACCGGGGAATCTTAAACCGGGATCATAAAATCTTACTGTTCCACCGTCAACAAAACCTTGCATAAAAACAGGGCCGTTTTTAATGCCTAATTCCTTTATGAATTTTACAATATGTTGGTGAACTCGTTCTATATAAAGTTTACTGTATTTTGAAGGAGCCACACAGCATATGCATTGTTTGTTTAATTTATCTTCAACAGTACCTAAATATCTGTCACAGGTTCTTATAAGATAGGGCGTACCGTTGCATACGAAATATGTCATGGAAAAATCTTGTTTACCATACATAAACTTTTCGATTACTACTCCTGAATCACTCGATTCTTTTGATGCGGTTTCAATGGCAACAATAGCCTCTTCTTTTGTGTAGCACACCGCTTGTCCGCGAGAACCGCGACTGTCGGTGGGTTTTATAAAAACAGGGTATTCGCATTTTCCTTTTTTTATATCTTCAACTGTATATGCAGGAATCACGTCAACTCCGTTTTTTTGACAGAAATCCTTGAAAGACGGCTTGTCTGTCATAATATGAAATTGTTCAGCATTCCCATAACACGGAAGATTTAATTTCTCACAAATTTGTTGGTAGGGCCTTTGTGCGGGGTCAATGCAAAAATTAAGAACTCCGTTAACCTTTTCCTGACGGCATTTTTCAACTATAGCATCAACATCCACGATATTAAGCATCCATTTTTCGTCAGCAATTTCTTTTGCAGGAGAGGTGTCTAAGTAGTCAGTCACGATTGTATATACACCTAATTTTTTTGCTGCTTCAACTACTTTGCAATGTACTGCAGCACCTGCTAAAATCAGCAATTTCTTGCCTTTTAAATCGGTCATAAACTTATCTCCCCCGTTTTCGTTATAAATAACTCTTTAAATGCGGTTGTATCGGTTTTGCATTTAAGAAGGTCAGAATCAATTTCTTTACCGCTGCACCAATCCACCAAAGCCTTCGGCAGGTTGCACCCTGCAATGTGGCTGAAAGGGTAACCGCCACCAAAACGGGCGTTCATTTCAAGAATATACGGTTCTCCATCCACCATAAATACGTCGCAGTCCATATTACCTATATGCTTTGTGAGCTTACCGAGGCGGGTAACCTCATCCGAAATTACAGGGTCATCAACTGTTTGGGCAATATCGGTTTCGCCTGCACGCATAGCAATTTTTTTCTTTACTATTACATTTCTCAGGTTGCCATTAAGGTCATTTATAATATCTGCTCCGTATTCCTGCCCTTTAAGGCATTCCTGATAAAGTATCTGTTCATCCTGTGGTACGGAAGCGGATTCATATTTAAGATAAGACCTTGTGACAGCCCGTGTGTTTCTTCTGAAAAAATACAGAAGAGCCATTTCATCCTCTGCAATTGACATAGCGATTGAACCGCAACCGAAACGGGGTTTGACAATTATTGGATAAGAAAGCTCACCGCTGTCAATAGCCAGTAAAACCTTTTGTAAGGAAATATAAGTTCTGGGAGTTTTAAAGCCGTTTTCTTTAAGGAAAAGGTACGTTTTCCATTTATCGTTGCAGATTTCAATAAGCTCGGGTTCGGAAACAATAACCTTAGTGCCGATTTCGGCAAATTTATCTTTATTCTTTGCTAACACTAAGAGGTCGATGTCAAACAGTGAAATAAGAATATCAATTTCATTCTCTTTGCAGTAATCTAAAAGAAAAGGCAGATAATTATCATCATATATAAGAGGTGATACTACGCTTTTATCCGCGTAATGGAATGCAACGGTTTTATCGTCTGAGTTGCACACATGCACCTCGCCATTGCCTTGCAAAACCTCTTTAAAATATTTGACCATATAAGCGCGTCTTCCGACCGAGGTTAATAATATATTCATTTCATATCTCCTTAATCATATGAACCTTTTCTTTGACGGTATCTATTTTATAACCGTTTTTGCTGTAAAAAGCTATTGCCTTAGTGTTTATTATATCAGTATCAAGATGAACTTTTTTCATCCCGTTGAGTTTTGCTTTTTCTTCCATTGCCTTCATAAGGATATTTCCGTGACCCTTTCCCTGATATTCGGGTAAAGTACCCAGCAATGTTATATAAGCGTTTTTTTCGGCAGTGTCGTTTGCGTAAAAAAGAATAGCGGAAACAATTTCGTCTTTTTCTTCAATAGTAAGAACATTGCCCTTTGAAATAACCTTTTCGGCAAATTCTTTAAGGTTTACCCTTGTGCTTAAGGGTGTGGGCAAAAATCTATCGATTTTTTTAAGGTGAGTTAAAAGCTTTTGAGGGTTACTGCACTCAATAACCTTAATTTCTTCTTTATATTGTTTTATGAAATCAAAAAACAATGGCGTACCGCCTGTGTGAATAAACAAAACATTTTTGTTCGTTATATTATTCTTTTTAAGGTATTCAGTCATTCCGTAAAAAGCCTTGCCTGTGTAGGTAGGGTCAAAGGGAATACCGTGATTTTTATAAACAGACCATATAGTGTCAGAAATCTGTTGATTATATTTACCGTATCCGCCGCAAAGATATTCGTCCGTTACGTTGATTTTTGTTTTTATGCTTTCGTCAAAACCTGCACATTTTAAAAAATTGAGGATAACGTTTTTTTCTGTTTCGGCTTCACGGGCAACCGAAATACCGACTATCTTTTCATTGCCATTATGCTTTTCGCAACCGATTATCAAGCCCGATTGGGTCATACCCGTACCCGTTGCAAGGAAAATATAGTCAAATTCAATGTTTTGTTCTTTACTTTGACAGCGGATTTCCTCATAAGCTTTTTCATAGGCATATAATGGTGTGCGTTCGTTACCGCGACCGAATTTGTCACCATTTATGTAGTAAGGGGTGAACCCCTCTTTTTCACATTCTTCAATAACTGCTTCAACAGTTTTTGCCACATCAGTTTTATTGCAGTAGTGAATTTTTGAATTGCAGTTTTCAACAAGGGCACTGTTTGAGCTTTTGACCCTTGTGCCGTCTTCTTCCGCAGGGGAAACAATGTGGCAGGGGATGCCTTTTGCATAACTCATATTTGCAATTGCACGGCAGAGGTTCGAGCGGGAGCTGCCGTAGCCGATTATACAATCTCCGCCTTTACTAAGCATATCATCAAAAAATTCCTGAGAAATGCGGACTTTATTACCACCAAAAGAGAAATCCAATAAATCATCACGTTTAATATAAATATTGTTGTTTGCAATGGTATCTAATTTCTTTATTGGTGTAATCATAAACTCTCCTTGAGTTGAAATCAGGTTTCGATTGTTTTCTTTTTTTTCTGAGCTTTTTTAATTTTTTTAAGTATTCCTGAAAATCCTTTGTATTTTAAAGCTAAAAATATGGTTTCAATGCGTCTTCCAAAGAGTACCATTGGGTGACCTACACCCATTATTCTTGCGCGTTTTTTGGAATATTCTAAATCCGCAATAACATACTTGGGGTGTTTAAGGGGTAACTCGTATTCAAAGGTTTTCATATTAAAAACCTGACGGACGCCACGGGGCATAAGCTTATACTCGGTAGCGTGTGCACCGTTGGGCGTACAACCGATGTTATTTATCATATTGTATTTCGGTATGATATAAAGTCTGTGCTGAGCGTAAATCTCAAATCTGTGGTAAAATTCCCCACCTGCAATATGGTTGCCGTAACGCTCATTTTCGGCATAGCCCTTTAATGTGTTCCAGAAAACCTGTTCATTTTTAGTATGCTGTTCTAAAAGCTTCATAGTGTAGGGGTCTTTGCCGTAGGAATGTTCGGGGTCACGTTGTTTATCCGTTCTTTTCCAGGTTGCCATACCCCAGATAGAGCCTTCGTCTGCAAAGAAATAGTCGGCGGAAGCCTGTTCCCATGTTGTACAATGATTCATACCGCATATAGCCTGAATACGTTCATCTTCCTTATACTTTTCCAGGAGCTCGGCACAAAATGAAAAATAACTTACTGAGGGTACGTAGTCATCCTCAAGAAAAATGCAACGGTCAACGGTTGACCAGATAAGTTTTCTTGCCTTGCCTGCCATAGTATAAAGCCCGTTGTTTTTATCTTCGTAAATTTTATATACTGTACATTCCCAGTCAATCTGAGTGTCAAATAGCTTTCTGTTTTCGTGGATGGCTTCCCATTCCTTATCGTTTCTGCCACCATCAGAAATTAAAAACATAATTGAGGGACGAGCCTTTTTTAATACTTCAAACTGGGCTTTCTGACATTCGGGGCGTATCCAGATATTAACTCTGACGGGAACATCTACTAACCAGGGTTTCATTTTATTCCTCCGAAATATTTAATATAGAAAAGATGATGAAAAATATCATACAAACACAAAATAAGTATACCATATATAACGAGCAAATTGCAACATATAATGAGCAAATTGCAACAGTTTTTAATGTTTCGTTGGGGATATAAAGAGAAAAAAGAATTTGTACTTTTGTACAAATTCTTTTTATTGGTGCGGGTAACAGGACTTGATTATGTGAATAGTACTGTTAAAAGCAGTATAATTCCCATAAAGAGAAAAAATCCCCCGAACACCCATTCTTTTGTACCCCTAAACTTTGCCGGATAAGCGTGACGCGGAAACCGTTTGACATACACGAACATTATTTTTGGCGGGAAACGGCGTTTTGAATGAATTTCACCGGAATATCGGTATTTCTTTTTACCGACATTGTATGTGTACACATAACGAGTGAGAACCGGAATTATATTATGTCTTCCGTGGGTATTCTTATAGACATTTGCTTTAGTTAAAGTTCCTGTTGTTTTGGAAAGAAATTTTGGGAAAAGCCCAAGAATAGCTATCATAATATTCCATAAACCAATAACAATTAACAGGATAGCCAAAAAAATAAAAATTTTCATTCGATTTATATCCTTATCTACTTTTTAATATACCGCTGATTTCGGCTATTAGGTTTATCAGGTTGAGTCATAATAACAAAACCGTCACTGATTGCCGGATTAAGATAATTCTTTCTTAATGTTTCTTTTGATTTCAATCCTAAAAGTGATAAAATTTCATTCGCTGTATATGGTGTGTCAAATTCCATTACATTAAGGAGCTTTGTAACATATTCGGAAATGTTGCTTCCCGGTGAAGTAATAGCACTGCCAACTTCATCAAGAATTGCATTTATCTGTTCTAATATGAATTCAATAAACACTGTACTTGTTCCGTCTATATGGCATTTTGAAATTGCATCATAATAACCGCTTTGGAATTTTTCTATCTGGCTTTCTATAGGAATGAATTCAAAAATCGGTTGCCATTTTGTAAGAATTGCAGAATGCCAGAGCCTTGCCATTCTTCCGTTGCCATCTGTAAAGGGGTGAATAAAAACAAATTCAAAATGAAAGACGGCAGCAAGAATTAAGGGATGAACCGTATCTTTATTCTTTCTCATCCAACTGAATAAGCTTTCCATTTGTTCAGGAACAAATTTTGCAGGCGGTGCCATAAATATACATTTATCCCCTGCAAAAACACCTTCTTCACCAAGGCGGAAGTCACCACTCATATCCACAAGATATTTCGTCATAATCCCGTGAAGGCGTTTCAATTCTTTAATGCTATATACATCAACAGTTGATATTTCCTCATAAGCGGCATAAGCATTTTTAACTTCTTGGATTTCTTTTTCTGCACCAAGTACTGTTTTGCCGTTGATAACATCCTTAACTTCACCCAAAGAAAGAGAGTTAGCCTCAATTGCAAGGGATGAATGTATTGATTTGATTTTATTGTTTTTTCTCAAATGTGGCTTTGAATCAAGATTACTGCGTTCTGTAACTCTGCCAATTTTTTCTGAAATTGATGCAACAAGGCTCAAAATTTTATCTGTAATCTCATATGGTGGTGTGTAACCTGACATAAAAACACTCCATTTAACTTGCTTATTATCTTGCTTATTATCTTACCACATTTGATGTGAAATATCAATAATTTAATATGAGTATTAATTATTTGCTCTTTTGTCAAAAAATTGTACT
>JAZNVE010000138.1:0-8859 GCA_045592665.1 Acutalibacteraceae bacterium | reverse complement strand
TCTATTATTTCCACACCTTTTTGCACACATAATTTTCTTAATATCTCTCCAATATCTTTTTTGATTTCACCATATATTGCTTTCCTTCTAAACTTTGGTGCAAACACTATATGATACTGGCATCTATATTTTGAGTGTGCTCAACTTTTTATTTCACTATCTTTTTTCACTAATTTTTCCTCCTTGTACTTTGTAATGCGGCGGCCAAACCACATTCATTCTACTTGGAGGATTAATTATTTGCACCTACTTGGGCGGCTTTGAGCTCGCCTTTTTTTGCTTTGCTAAAGCCTTTTTCTTCCCCCGGTAGAACCGGGGGTTTATTTCC
Organism: Acutalibacteraceae bacterium; assembly: GCA_045592665.1. Lineage (GTDB taxonomy): Bacteria > Bacillota > Clostridia > Oscillospirales > Acutalibacteraceae > DTU089. The sequence goes on along the minus strand of JAZNVE010000138.1, from coordinate 8,531 downwards.
ACCCCTAAAGGGACCAATTAAAAAAACAAGCTCTCCGAGAGAGCTTGTTTTTTTATTTGTATGCATTTTTAAGTGCGGTTCTCGTACCCGAGCCTACAAGTCCGTCAACCGTAAGACCTTTATCAGTCTGGAAGGCTTTTACCGCCGAAAGTGTAGTTGGTCCGAAATCACCGTCGAGACCCGAGGATGAAAGGTAGCCTAATTTGTAAAGATACCATTGCACCCATTTAACCGAGTTACCCGTATCCCCTTGTTTTACAGTTGCCGTTGGCTCTGTATAGGGGCAGGTTTCCTTTTGTTCTATTGGTGAAACAGTAACATAATCGGAATGAACGTATCCCGTATAAGACTTACCTTCAAGGGTAAATGTTACCTTGTACCAATCACCGCTTGTGCCGATAATATACATTTTAAATCCGTCTGTAACCTGAGCCACAACCGAGCCATCTGTGCTTGGTGAATTACGTACATTAAGCCAGTCGCTTACGTTAACCGTACCGATTTGTGTTGGAGCAGTACCGCTTGTTTTAACCTCAAGGGTAGCCGAATAGGATGATTTAGCAGTCATACTTGTTGTTTTATAATACGCTTTCACCTTATATTTATAACTTGTACCCGTTAACAGATTTTTATCGGTAAATTGGGTGGATGTAGTAGAGCCTATATTTTCGTAACTACCCGATACCAAATCATAACGGTACACGTAGTAGCCCGTAACACCCTTGACTGCACCCCATTTTATGGTTGCACTGTTTTCACTTACGCTCACCTTAACAGGGGTGGACGGTGCTGCAGGTGAACAGGTTGCAACGAAGTCCTTACTAAAGGCGGTGTAAACCCATTTTCCCGAAGCATCCTTTTTATATGCTCTTATACGGTAGGTTTCGGTTTTACCGAAAGTAAGACCCGAATCCGTATATGTAGTAGCGGTTGTATTTTTTAATTTTACAAACTTATCTGAATCACTGTCGTATTTATATATCTGATATCCTTGTGCACTATTAATTGACGTCCAACTAAGGGTTACGGAGTTTTCCGTAGCAATATCGCAAGAAACAACAGGCTTGTACACCTTAAAACGCTCGGACTCAAACACATCACCGTAGGGCATATTTTTGAAAACAGGTATCTGGAAAACTTTTTTTGTGCCTGTAATACCACAATCAACGTACGCCTGATATGTGTGCTCGGATTCAAACGCCGCCGCCCTCACATTTGCCATATATTCATTAAGATGTAAATTGCCCGAAGCGGGATTTACATTGAATTTCTGTAAATAGCCCGTAGGTTGATATGTTGAGAATTGTGAGAATATATACTTTGCACCGTAATATATTGACTGATAGGGTGTTGACCAGGGTCTGCCGTAGGATGTGGATACGGACACGTTTTTAGAAGCAACGTATCCCGTATATTTTGTACCGCTTACCGTGACACTTACCTGATAAAAATCACCACTTTTAGCTATGTAATAAAGGGATGCACCCGAGGGTACGGTAACTACCTTTGAAGATGATGCGGATGCGCTCTTATACATAGTAGCGGACACGGTAGTTTTCATATAACCGTTAGCCCATCTGAGACCATCCCCTGCACCCGTATTAGCGGCTATATTATAATAGTTATAAATACCGTTGTATGGGGACTCCTTACCGCTTGACCCTGCCGCAGAAGATGAGGTTGTAGAGCCAACCTCCTGAACAATTTTAGATGCGAGATAATACGCACTTACTCCGCTATCCTTCGCCGCCTTTAAAATGGCTTCGGAGTATTTGACCTTTTTGCCGTCAAGGGTAAATGTTTTTGTATTGCCGAGACCGTCGTAGTAGGTAATATAACTGTTATGCATCCATGTATCCTTGAGTATGGACTCAATAACCTCGGTATTTTGTCCATCTTCATAAATATTGTATTCAAACTGGAAAATATGCAACTCCGTCAACCAGTTTCGGGGGTCCATAAAACGTTCAACGGCAGTTTGCGAGGCACTTACCCATCCGCCGCTTTCCTGAATAACACCATTACAGGAGCTACAAGTACATTTATACGCCGCAATTACGGATTTCTCGATTAACTGTTTATTATGTGGGGTACGCTCACCCTTTACCGCTTCCGACCAATCAAGGTTGGTTATAAAGGGTTCGAACTCCCACTGAGGATACTTTCTGTAAAGGGCAAGAAGGTCCTCAACATAGGATTTGGGGAATCCTTTATTCAAAAGAAGTTGGGTATATTCCTCGTCCGTATAATTGCCGATGGCCTCGTACAAGGCATCCCTTGCGTCCGAAACGGAGATTATACCGTCACTATTCATATCACCAAGAGTTTTCTGTGTTTGAGTGGGAGCAATCTGACCCGCGGCTATTTTTAAAATAAGGCGTGCATCAACTGTTGTAACCTTGCCGTCACCGTCAAGATCACCTTTAATAGCCGCTGATGAATAAACCACCAACGTTGAACAAAAAGATATGCATAAAACTAAAGATATAATTATATGTAGGTATCTTTTCATAGTCTTCTCCTATTTTTAGATTTCAGTAATTTCACCGCTTTTTTCTAAAAAGAAGTCATCCTCCAAAGTATCAAGTCCGAAACAATCGGTATTATATATTTTTCGTGAAGTTACCATCTGTCTGGTAATTGCCGTTTTTTCATCCTGCTCGGTTATGGCACGGGCATTGTAATATTTAAGAACTACTGCAAACATTATAATATCAGCCATAAAATGCACAAGGCATAAAATATTTAAAACCACACCATTACCGAAAAGCTCTGTAAACACATCCCCAAAATATGTAAACTCGTATTTAGTAACGGAATAATTAAACACCTTATAAAAGTTATAAATGAAACCGCTCGAGAAAGCCAAAACCTGAGGAATAAAAAGCTTTTTGTTGCCCATATCCCTGAAAATATACCAAATAGCTACACAGGTAAGTAAAAAGCCGTATGATGCTACTGTATTTAATAAACCAAAACTAAAACGGGAAAATGCACCAAATACACTTTCGGCATTTATCCCTAAACATAAGCTCTCAAGCGGTGTTTTAACAAACCTTATAAAAAAGGCGGATAAAAGAATTATTTTTAAAACAACTGTTTTTTTCTTATGATTTCTTTGACGTGAATGCTTATAAGCAATACCCTCACCGTTAAAAGCGAGAAAGCCCAGTAAAAGCACAATATAAAAACAGGCGGTGGTAAGCTTCGACGAAACACCGGAAAAAACATCAAAGTACATACCCAAAAACGAAAGTGAATTAACCACAAACAAAAAGCAACTGCATATCAGTAATAACTTGGAAGCATTGGCTAAATAGTCTGACTTAGTCATTTTCGCACCTCCGTTTTTTTGATAAAACTACACTACTCTACATTATAACTATACCACAAATCAACTGTTTTTTCAACAATATCCCTTTACTTTTTTAACTGTGAAAATCTTGCAAAAAAACAACACCTTGAGCCATAAAACTCAAGGTGTAATTCTTTGAATTATAAATCCTTTTTTTGTTGAGAAACGCTGAGCTGTGCTTTAGCGAGTTTTTCGATATCTTCTTTATTACCTGACATAGCAAGTTTAGAAGCTTCTTCACGTCTTGCAACGAGTTCAACATACATACGTTCACGTTTTTCACCACTAAGGTCGTAGAAGAGAATGGGGATAATACCTAAAAGACCTGTAACTGTGGGGATAATTGTTGCCATAGCGAAAAGACCCATTTTGGTATCGTCAGTCTGTGCAGCACCCCTTGTATAAGAAGAAATATCGTAACCGATAAGCTTCTTAAGCTGTAAGGACAATGCACCGTTCGCTATACTCGCCAGCTTCTTGGTCAAGTCTCGGGCAACGGAGGTCATAGCCTCAGTTCTGTAACCGTTCTTCCATTCACAATAGTCCATGGACTCATTATACATTTCACTGGGAATAACTCGACGCACACCCCAGAAAATCATATAAATGGCTTCTTTAATCGCCATTACAAAGAACATCGGCAAGACCTTTTTGTACAGACCGTTATGCTTACCGCCTATCATACCGATAAGGAATACAGGAATATCAAGAAGCGACTGGCTCTTTGTACCGAGGAGATAGAGAGTTTTGGTTGAGAATCTTCTTCTGAACCAGGGCACCCACGAGAATGAGAAGGGGTTGATAATAGCACCGGGAATACCGGCAACCATTGTCATTGAAGCAAAGTTAAGAACGTCTATGTAATAGTCGTTGATGCTACCGCCTACACTGAAGTTAGAAAGAGTTTCCGAAAGGGTCAATAACAAAATAGGTTTGTTGTTGATAACCGACTTAATACCCTGCCATACGCTGGGTGTTTCAACGGACTGCATAACTCTTTCGCGAGTCATAACACAGAAGATAAGTGAAGCAACACCGCTTACAATAGAGGTAAAGTTACCCATAAACATAAAGGTTGATGTGTATGAAAGGTTGATAACTTTATTACCAATTAAGTCAAGCAAAACCGTAAGAATCTGCTGAGGCAATTTCTCACCCAGAAGACCCGAGAAGAACTCAGCAACGGTAATAAGCCTCGTTCGGTCAACAGGGTGAGGCGTAATGGTGGCCAACATACCTGTCTTTGAAATAGCACGGAACGTACCGGCACCCTCACGGACAACCGCAAGAATAAAATACGTCAAGAATTTAGAAGTATCCCTGGCACCTTTGCCCTTAAAGAACATAGGCAATAACCAGTAGAAGCAAGTACCAAGTGTACCGGGAATACCGAGCGCTACAAGGTAGGGCTTGAATTTACCCCAACGTGTACGGGTTTTTTCAACAATTGCCGCTGTAAAGATATCGTTAATAACGTCCCAGAAGCCGTTAAAAACATTTACAAATGTCTGTAAGTCCAAGTCAATCTGGAGAATATTTGTAACGAAACGCTCGCTGAATGAGTCGATGTTGAAGCTCTGGCACATATCGTAAACAACGTACCAAACGGTTTCCTTCATACCAACATAACGACGATTTTCATAAATATATTCTCTGGTTGCCGCATCAGTAGTCTGAACAGCAGTTTCCTGGACATCGATATTTTCTGTTGCCAAAAAATACACCCCCAAGGTCATTAATATATGAAGTATAACATATAAAATTATTCTTTTCAACCAAAATAAATTTTTTTAATCCCCAACAACGCAACCTTGTGAAAAATAACGAATTTAAGACTCTGCAATTGTGTATTTTAACCATCAAAAAATCAGGAGTCAGGAATTAGAAATGAGGAATTTCGGGGCACTTCGTGTCGATTGTAAATGCAAAATGCAAAATGCAGAATGCAAAATTATCGGGGCTAACGCCGATTATATTCTCGTTTCGCAAAGCGAATCATATCGCGTACGAAGTACATATCGCATCGACAGATATATCGCACCGTAGGTATATCGCACCCGAAGGGTATAAAGGGTAGTTCACTTACCGCTATTCTTCAGTTAGATAGAACAATAAAACACCGTAACCCGAAAAGTTTAACAAAAACAAAACGGGTCAAGCAAGCCTGACCCGTACGGAAAATCATATCAACACTTTACTTAAGAATGACTTAAGTCTGTCGGTCTGCGGATTATTGAAAATCTCGTCGGGAGTACCCTCCTCGGCAATAACACCCTCATCCATAAATATAACTCTGTCCGCCACTTCTTTAGCAAAGCCCATTTCGTGAGTAACAACAATCATCGTCATACCCTGTTTAGCAAGGTCCTTCATAACGTCAAGTACCTCGCCGACCATTTCAGGGTCAAGAGCGGATGTGGGCTCATCAAAGAGCATAACTTCGGGGTTCATAGCCAACGAACGAACTATGGCAACACGCTGTTTCTGACCACCTGAAAGGGATGAGGGATAAGCATCAGCTTTATCCTCAAGACCAATTCTTTTAAGAAGCTCAACCGCGTTTTCATAAACCTCTTGTTTAAGAGCCTTTTTGGTGTTTTTGTTATAATTCTTTTCTTTTTTCAATCTTTTTTTGCCCACGTAAATGGGAGCCATCATAATATTTTGAATTACCGTCTTATTGGCAAAAAGATTAAAATGTTGGAAAACCATTCCCATTTTCTGACGGTGGATATTGATATTCACTTTACGGTCTGCAATATCAACGCCATTAAAAATTACCGAACCGCCCGTAGGGTCCTCCATACAGTTAAGGCACCTGAGAAAAGTGCTTTTACCGGAACCTGAGGGACCGAGAACAACAACTCTTTCACCACGGGTAATTACAGTATCAATACCCTTAAGAACGTGATTATCACCAAAAGATTTCTGAAGTCCTTTAACTTCAAGAATAACACTATTTTCTGTCACCTTTTCTCAGACTCCTTTCCATAATTTTTATAGCCAATGTAATAAGGCAGATTATAACAATATAAATCACAGCCATTGCAAGGTAAGGTATCATAAACTCATATGTACCCGCACCGATTCTCTGGAAAGCAAGATAAAGATCCATCGCACCAACGAAAGAAACTACCGAGGTTTCCTTAACAAGGGCTATAAACTCATTACCGAGAGTGGGAAGAATATTTTTTATTGCCTGAGGTATTACAACTTTCAGCATAGCGGCTGAATAACTGAAACCTACCGAACGTGCACCCTCAAGCTGACCGGGGTCAACAGAAAGAATACCTGCACGCATAATTTCAGAAATATATGCACCGCTATTAAGACCAAAAACAATTATAGCCACACCTACCGAGGGAACACGAAGCCCGAAAATCGGAAGAAGAACATAGTAGAACACAAGAAGTTGTACAACCATAGGTGTTCCTCGAAAAAGTCCCACATAGAATTTGCAAATTGCATCCAATATTCTTACTATAACTCTGTACTTCGGTAAAACTCTTACCGTTGCAATAAGTGTACCGATAACTATACCGATAAGAAGACCTATAACTGCAATTGTCATAGTATTTTGTAAACCTGTAATTACATCCCTGTAACCACCCTTGTTCACCAATATATCCCAGAAGGTTTCAAATCTGACAGAAAAATTACCCATAATTTCACCTTTCACAAAACAATGCCTTACTGATTCCAGCAAGGCACCGTAATTGCTATTATGCTATAATACTTATGCTTTAGCGTTGAAGTTTTCAGCGATACGAGCAGCGGGAGCAGCATCAATAATAACTGCATCAATGTTGCCGTTAATGAGGTCCTGAACTGCGAGAGCACCGCTTATATAACCTTTACCTGATACAGCAAAGCCATCGAAGCCCCAGTCTGCATCACCGAGAACATAGTACTGACCTGTGGTACCGTTCTGGTAACCAATAGCTGTGCTATCATCGTAACCCTTAAGAATTTCTTCAACAGCAGCTGCATCTTTGCAATCATCGAATGTTTTATCATCAGCCATAACGATGATTTTCTGAGATGCTTCGTAGTAAGAATCTGTAAATGTAACAGATTTTGTTCTTTCTTCGTTGATTGTAAGACCTGCCATAGCAATGTCACACTTATGTTCACCTACTGAAAGGCATACAGAGTCAAACTGCATATCATTGATAACGAGTTCTTTACCGAGTTCTTTAGCAAGAAGAGCAGCGATTTCCATATCGATACCGTAGAAAGCATCGCCTTCTTTGTACTCGAAGGGAGCGAATTCAGCGTTAGTAGCAACAACGAGCTGATCCTTAGAGGGGTCAAGCTTTGCAGAGTAAACCGCAGTAGGTTCACCATCACCAAAGTATTTGTCACAAATCTCGTCGAATGTACCGTCTTCCATAATCTTTGCAATGAAAGCATTTGTCTGAGTAAGAAGTTCGGGCTGAGCTTTATCAACACCGAAAGCGTACTGTTCGGATGTAAGTTCAATATCAATAACCTTTACTTCTGTTGACTTACCGCAAGCAGCAAAACAAGCAAGCATAGCAAATACCATTACAATAGCTGTAACTTTTAAAAACTTTTTCATTTCTAAAACCTCACTTTTATTTTTAGGAATCAGTTTCCTGTGCTGTGAATTATACATCACACAATTAAAAAAAGCAACACTTTTCGGTAAAAAACAGAGCCATTATGCAGAAAAGTGAATATTTTTACATAAATTTTGTGGTTCGAAAATTAGATATGTACAAATTGGGTTAAATAATATATAATGATTCTTGCGAAGCCTCGCCTCTCTGCGCAAGGAGAGAGGGGGACCGCCATAAAAAAATCCTCATCGTTACGATAGATGTAAAAACGCGTGTTTATTTTTCCGTTAAGATAAATTTAATCGGAGCGGTGGAGAGTCCCGACAACTAATCATAAAAACAACTAAACAGGACCTTCCACCATCGCAAGCGATGGTCCCCCTTCCTCCCGCAAGCGGCAGGAAGGCAAAGTTATCGCTTACCACAACTAAATCACAACCAACATGGAGGTTTATTATGAAAAAGTTTTTATCAGTTATTCTTGCGTTGACTTTTATTATAACCACTGCAAGTATAGCCTTTGCCGCAAACTACAACGGCTTTGTTTATGCTGAAAATGCCAATGGTACTTACACCATTACGGGTTACAATGA
>JAZNVE010000137.1:0-22492 GCA_045592665.1 Acutalibacteraceae bacterium | reverse complement strand
CGTCCTACTCTACCGCGTATCTGATGAAGTTGGGCAAGACCCAGATTATTGGCATTCTCTATTATAAGAGTATTGGCATTGGGTACGTCAACACCCGTTTCAATTATTGTGGTGCAAACGAGAATGTCGATATTACCCTCCAATAGTTCACGCCATACATTTGAAAGTTCGTCCTCGCTCATTTTACCGTGGGCAATACCTACATTGGCATCGGGTAAAAATTCACGTATTTTGGCGGCGGTGCGTTCAATGGTTTCAACCTTATTATATAAATAATACACCTGACCTCCTCGACGAAGTTCCTTTTCCATAGCTTCAACCAACACGCCCCAATCGTGCTCTAAAACATAGGTCTGAACGGGAAAACGGTCCTGAGGGGCTTCTTCAATAACGGACATATCACGAATACCCGACATAGCCATATTCATAGTACGGGGGATGGGGGTTGCGGAAAGGGTGAGGCAGTCAACCTGAGGATAAAGCTCTTTTAATTTTTCTTTCTGACCTACGCCGAAACGTTGTTCCTCGTCAACTATTATAAGCCCTAAATCCTTGAACTGAATATCCTTGGATATAAGGCGGTGAGTACCTACAATAATATCAATTGAGCCACGTTTAAGGGCTTTTATGATTCGGGTTTGTTCTTTGGGGGTACGGAAACGCGAGAGCATTTCCGCCTCAATGGGGAAACCGTCAAATCGACGGGATATGGTATTGTAATGTTGCAAGGCGAGAATGGTGGTAGGTACTAAAATAGCACATTGTTTACCGTCGGCAATACATTTGAAAGCCGCCCGTAAAGCCACCTCGGTTTTACCGAAACCAACGTCACCACATAAAAGCCTATCCATGGGATGGGGCTTTTCCATATCCTTTTTTATTTCATTTATTGAGCGTAACTGGTCGTCGGTTTCTTCATATTCGAACCTACGCTCAAAGTCACTTTGCATATCAATATCCGGTGAAAAGGAATATCCCGGAGATTTTAAACGGCGTGAGTAAAGGGCAATGAGCTCTTTTGCCATACTTTTGGCAGAGGTTTTTACTCTCGCTTTTAATTTTTCCCAGTCCTTGCCACCTAATCGGGATAACTTAAGGGTTTTGGTATCGTCCTTAGGACCGATATATTTTGATACTAAATCAAGTTGGGTTACGGGTACGTAAAGAGCATCGCCTTTAAGATAGCGAATCATTATATAATCCTTTATAACGCCCGAAACCTCAAGTTTTTTAATACCTTCAAAAATACCTATACCGTGGACTGCGTGTACAACGTAGTCCCCCTTGGATAATTCCTCAAGGCTTTGTACCGCGTCGGCGGCTTTATAATTTTTACGCCTTTTGGTTGAAAGAGTTTTAGCGGATTTACCGTAGGTTATAAGCATAACCTTTTCGTTGGGATATCTGAAACCGCCCGAAATACCGCCCGATAACACGCAGACAATATTTTTAGGAAACTGAGCAGGAGGGACGGGAAAATGCATAGCACGGATGTTTTCTGTTTCCAAAGCCTCCGCCAAAGCTGTTGCGGCTTTTTCAGTACCCGCCGTAACAATGCAGATTTCACCACGTGAAAGTGCAGGACGTAAATCATCCATAAGTACTTCAAGAGAGCCGTTCCAAAGGGGTGTTTGCTGAACATTAAAAGCCGTAAGCGTTTTTACGGGAGTGTCAAAAGTACCCCTTGGGAAAGTGTCTATATAAAAAGCCTTGTGTTTTTCGTAGATAATGAGAAGTTCCGAGAAAGTTAAGGAGAATTTATCAAGACCTTTGGGGAGAACCCCGTTTTCAAACTGTGATTTGATTTCCTGATTTAAAAGTTTGAGTGTGTTTTCCGCCTTGTCTTTTACAGAACCGCTTTCGCATACGAAAAGCAAATCGTTTTTACAATAATCGAAAATTGATGCGGGTTTTTCGTAAGCGAGATTAAGATATTTATCAACGGATGAAAGATTTATACGGGAGTCTATAAGTTCAATATCTTTTGCAAGGATTTCCTTTGCTTTTCTTGAACCCTTACCCGAAAGATTATTTGAAAATTCTATTATTTTTTCTTTTAATACTTCATCACTGTAAAATAAAATTTCCGTTGCGGGGGTGATTTCACAACAATCAAGGTTTTCACTTCTTCGTTGGGTTGATGGGTCGAAAAGGGAGATAGTGTCAACACTATCACCCCATAATTCAATACGTACGGGCTCCGTTGAGTCGGGTGGGAAAAAGTCAATAATACCGCCACGGTGAGCAAACTGACCGGGACCCTCTACCATATCGGAACGTTTAAAACCCGCAGAGGTGAGAATATCAATAAGTTTATCCGAAGAAACTTCGGTTGAATAGTCAATTTTAAAGGTGCGTTTTTTTAATTCTTCGGGGGGAATGGTAAGTTGCAAAGCACTTTCTGCTGAGCAAATTACCATAGAGTAATTGTCATTTAAAATATTACAAAGGGTATTAAGACGAATCTGCTCATATTCACGGGACTGACCCTGAGTAGAGTTGAATGAATAATCTCTGGCAGGATAAAAATATGCTTTTTTTTCTAATCCTGCAAATTCATTTACGTCCGACGTGAATTTTCGTGCAGAGGCTTCGTCGGGTAAAACGACAATTGCTCTGCGAGAAAGGTCCTCGCAGAGTGAATGAATAAGATGTGCTTTGGGTGAGTTGGGTAGTCCCGTAACACCCGATGGTGCAAGACCTGTTTGCACGTATCTGAGTACATCGTTATATTGAGCCGAGTCTTTTAAAAGCTTTGAATAACAGGACATAAAAACCTCAACTGTTGAATCGTGACATTGCTCCGTCGATATCGCCTTTTACTATATATTCGAGTGCCTCACAGGCATAATCAATAGCATCACGCATAAGGGGGATATCGTTTTTGGGGAAATTACTTAAAACCCAGTCCGCTAAATCATAATCGGGATGGGGCTTTTTACCTACGCCCAATTTGATTCGGGGGAAGTTTTCAGTGCCGAGATGGGCAATGATACTCTTAATACCGTTGTGACCACCTGCACTGCCTTTACGTTTTATACGCAGTTTACCGGGTTCGAGGGAAATATCATCAAATATAACAATAATATTCTCGGGTGGGATTTTATAAAAATTAGCACACTTGCTTACTGCGACACCGCTATTGTTCATCATAGTCTGTGGCTTCATAACCAAAACTTTTTTATCTGCAATTTTAGTGTCACCAATAAGGGAGTGAAATTTTAATTTTTTCGCTTTGAAGCCAAGGTTATCCTCTAATTTTGTTACGCACAGAAATCCTGCGTTGTGACGTGTGGTTTCATATTTTGAACCGGGATTTCCGAGACCTACAACGAGGTAATCGTAAGTGGATGAACCTGAATTTTTGAATTTGTTGAAAATAGCCATATTATTTTAAATGTTGTCTCTTATAGGGTTTTTTGATTGTAACCCAGTCTTTCTTTACTACTTGTCTTGTTCTTGCCAGGGCGAGGGCATTATCGGGAACATCCTCGGTAATAGTTGAACCTGCGGCGGTAAATGCGTTTTCGCCAACGGTTACGGGGGCTACAAGGTTTGTGTTACAACCGATGAATGCACCGTCTTTAACTGTTGTACGCGATTTGTTTCTTCCGTCATAGTTTACGGTAACGCAACCACAACCGAAGTTAACATCCTTACCAACATCCGAATCACCAACATAAAGAAGGTGGGGGAGTTTACTACCCTCATCAACATTGGAATTTTTCACCTCAACAAAATTACCGATATGAACATTATCATTGATTTTGCAGTTGGGTCTTATATGGACGAAGGGGCCTGCGGTAACACCCGAGCCGACAGTTGAAGAGTAAACCTGAGTGTTATTGAGTTTTGTATTATTACCAATGATTGAATCAACTATATATGAGTTGGGACCGATAACGCAGTCCGCACCGATTTTAACCTCACCGAGTAAAACTGTATTTGGCATAATAACGGTATCTTTGCCGATTTCAACGGCACTTTCAATAATTACACCATCGGGGCAGGGAATCTGAACACCTTTTTCAATAAGTTGGTTGATTATTGCGATTCTTTCGGAATTGTTAATCATAAAGATTCTCCTTTTTTCTTTTTTAGTGATATCTTAGTTACTATCGTGAATAACAGGAATATTACTGTTGTACCTAATATTATACCGCCCAAATCTACGGTTAAATCAGAAATCTGAAAAGCTCTTTCAGGAACGAAAATCTGATGAATTTCATCACTGATAGCGTAGAGCAACGAAAGGGTTATGCCTGTAAGTGGCGCGAATTTAACATTGAAAGAATACAACACATTGTACATAAGAAATCCCAAAACTGCGTATTCCGTAAAATGAGCAAAGGTTCTGAGAACATCCTGAGCCACATCGCCCTTAAAAATCAATGCTAAAATGTCACCTATAAAACCGCTTGTCTGAGAGGATTCTTCACCATTCTGAGCGGACAGGAAGAATATTAACCCCATAACTGATAACAGGGCAATAATTGAAAAAATCCTGTATATTTTACTTCTTGTGAATTTCATTCTTCAACTAACACTCCGGAGTAGAAATACAAAGCGTTACCACCGTCCGCAACATACATACCCTCGATATTTTTACCGAGATAAAGGCTTGAACCTGTGTAGAACAAGGGAACGAATACGCCTTTTTCGGCTACGGATTTTTCAATTGATGAAAAATCTGTGGCGGCATCTTCTGATGATGTCGGGAGCTTTTTGAGTTTTGAAGAAATAGTTTTGTCGGTGTAGTAGCAGGGGAAATCCTCTAACTCGTTAATAACACTTGTTGCAGTACGCATTTCGGGTGTTATGGGGAGAATAGCAAGGTCATAATCACTGCTCTCTTTTAAATCATCCAAATCTTTTAATTCGAATGTATCAAGGTCAACAGTTAAATTCTCACCGAAGAGTTTTTCCCAGTTTTTAATCATCGATTCGGCAGTTTTCTCCATAGCAGAGGGAACACTGAATCTTACGGAAAGGGTATCTGTACCTAACTCTTTGAGAATTGCATCAAGTTTTTCTGAAGGTTCTTTAGCCTTTGAGGGGGCAACTGTTTCGGAAGGTTTAAATGATGAGTAAACATCATCATAAATTCCGTAAATACCGGGAATAATTGTTTTAGCTTCACTTAATGCGAAATCGGGTAAAGTGATTTTATCGTAATTAATGGTGCTTGTAAGAAGTTTTCTTATTTCAACATCAGCACCCTTTTCGCTTTCGCAATTAAAAGCGATACCCCATATTGATGAGGGTGAGGATGAAACAGCCTTTTCATCGGTTATAATTTCCATGTCGGGGGTCAGAACTAAATCATAGTTCCCATCGTTAAATCTTGAAATAAGTGTATCGGCTACGCCCGTTGAATAAAGAACAATAGTTTTATTACCTATCTGAATATTGCTACTGTAATCGGGGTTTCTTTCAAGTATTGTTTCTGCGGCGGAGCTTTCCTTTACATAATAGGGTCCGTTGTAAAGTGTGGTTGTGGGAGTGGAGCAGAAAATAGAATCAAGAGATTCGCAAAACTCTTTATCACAGGGGTAAACAGGGAGTGATGCGAGTTTGTAAAGGAAATCAGTATCGATTTCAGAAAGTGTAATTTCAAGAGTGAAATCATCAACCGCCTTTAAACCTGCGATTTTTTCTGCTTTGCCTTTCTGATAATCGGACGCGCCCTTTATTGCAAGAAGCTCACTTTCAGTATTGAGAATGAAACGTTCAATACCGTATATGTAGTCATCGGCGGTAACACTTGCATCAAATTCAGTGATACCGGAGGTTTCCATAAGCGTTTTAGCACCGTCGGAAACGAACCACACTGCGTCGGGATTAAGCTTGAAAGTGTATTTGAGTGCTGTTTTGTCGGCGGTATAGCCGGTAGCACCCGCTAAATCAATTTTACCATCGCCGTCAAAACGCAAAAGACCCTCGAAGCAGTTGGAAGCAACAATTCTTTCGCTACTGTTATCCGCAAATAATGGGTCGAGAATAACAACCGAGTCGAGTACACCTATTGTGAATTTTACGTTATTTCCGCTAAGTGAACAAGCACCTAAAGACAGTAGCAAGGCACACACAACAAGGATACTGATGAATTTTTTCATATCTTTCCCTCCGCAATCATTTCTTAAATGACTTACAAATTTCTTTTAAGCTACACACATCACATTTTGGTCTTCTGGCAATACAGACCGCTCTGCCGTGAAGTACAACCCTGTGGCAAAAATCGTTGCTTTCCTCAGGGGGCAGAATCTTTTTTAATTCAAGCTCAACTTTTTTAGGGTCTTTTGTGTTAACAAGACCTAAAAGGTTGGTTATTCGTATTAAGTGGGTGTCCGCCACAACCGCCGGTTTCTTATAAACATCACCCATAATAAGGTTGGCGGTTTTCCGACCAACACCGGGGAGTTTAGTTAACTCCTCAATACTGTCGGGCAAAGTGCCGTTATAGATATCACGGACGGCTTTAGCCATTCCGATTAAATCCCTTGCCTTACCGTGATAAAAACCGCAGGAATGAATAAGGTTTTCAACATCCTCAATCTCCGCCTCGGCGAGTTCATTTTCAGTAGGATATTTTTTGAACAAATCGGGGGTTACAAGGTTAACCCTTGCATCGGTGCATTGAGCCGAAAGTCGTGTTGCAACAAGGAGTTGAAAAGGTGTTTCGGCATTTAACTGACACACCGCATCGGGGTAGTCAATTTTTAATAATTCACAGACCTTTAAAGCCCGTTCTTTCTTTGTCATAGTCTTACCTCAATAAATATTACTACATTAAAGCATATATACTATAAATATAGCACTTTGTTGTTTGTTTTTCAACGGGATTTCCTAAATAAAATTAATTTGTGAGAATTATTGGTGTTGGGGTTAGTTGTAATATATAACAAATAAATGTTGTTTTTTGTGCATTGTTCCGAAATTGAAAAAACGCAAAAAAATTTATGTAGTATTTTTGGAATATTGTCATTATTAATCAGAAGGGAGTGCGCCGGATAGTATTACAAAATGAAAATAATTTTTTGAAAAAATACTGAGACTTTTTGTGCTTTTATCCGTTTAATAAGTGAAAGGTGAAGTATTTATTGACTAACAAATCATTGTATAATATAGTTTTAATATAGAATTATAAACTGATGGTTTGTATCGCTTCATTTGCAGGAACGGCCCAATAAGTGAGACACTGATATTAGTAGCACAATGGTCATAAAAGAAAGGGGAATCACAATGAAAAAAGTAATGAAAAAAGTACTGCCTATAGTATTGGTTATTTCAACTCTTTTAACTACAAGCTTTGTAGCTTATGCGGTGGAAAATAAAAATACGGATAATATAAAAGTGCAGTTCTATGAGGATTCCGGTGTGCTTGTAATCTCGGGTGAAGGTGTAATAAGAAATTTGTATTGCAAAGAATATGATGAACACGGCAAGGTTATATATAATATAGATACAAAGGTTAAATATCTTATAATAGAAGAAGGTATAACCGGGATTGAGGATTCTTTTCGTTCTATGAAGGCGTTAAAGGATATTTCGTTTCCTGAAACATTAAATAGCATTTGTTTTTCTTTTGAATTTTGCGATGCTTTGACCCAAGTTACATTCCCCTCGTCATTAAAAACAATCACGGGTACTTCATTTTGGGATTGTAAAAATATTAAGGATTTGCATTTCAATGATGGTTTGGAGAAAATTTCTGATAAGGCTTTTGTTTTTAAGGGTCTTGATTCATTAGAAAGTGTATTTATCCCTTCAGGGGTAAGTTTGGCAGGGGCTTTCAGAGACTGCGTTAATTTGAAAACGGTAATATTTGAAGATTATAAAGTTGGCGTTATTCCGTATGAGCGTTATGATGATTTCGATTCTGATGAACAGGAATGGAGCTTTGAAAACTGCCATGAAGATGCAGTAATATATGTTGAGGAGCAACGCAGAAATAGTCAATTGACTCCCTTGGAAGAATGTGTTTCACCCGATATATCAGTTGTTTATCTTGAAGGTTATCCGACTAAATTGAATGCCACCGTTGGTGCTAATGGTATTGATGTTTCGTGGGATGCATATGCTCCGGGAAAGGTGTATAGCTTGCAACGAAAAGCAAGTGGCGATAGCAAGTGGACAAAAATAGCAGATACAACCAAAAACAGTTATAAGGATACAGATGCTGTATCAGGAAAAAAATATACGTATCTTTTGAAGGTTAGCGGTATGGATGAAGGTATAACGTCCAATAGTGTGCTTTACTTATCCCGCCCGGTATTAAAGAGTGTAGTGTCATCAAGCTCAAAAACTGCGACGGTTAAATGGAATAAGGTGGATGGAGCTAAGGGCTACTATGTTTACCGTTCCGCAACGGGTGAGGCAGGAAGCTGGACCCGTATTGCAAATATTAAATCGGGTGATACAACCTCGTATACTGCAAAAGACCTGAAAAAGGGTAGCGACTACTACTTCTGTGTGAAGGCATATTCGGGTAAAACCGCAAGTGCAAGCTCTGCTAAAAAGATGGTAACAGTGGGCGAGCCCGTAATAAGTGCAACCACTTCAAGCAACGATAAAATTACCGTTAAGTGGAACAAAATTTCAGACGTTAAGTATTATCGAGTATATATGAAGAACAAGGGCGTACCCTCATATACAACCGTTGCTACAATAAAAGACCCGTCAACTGTTTCATACAGTCGCACGTGGAAATTCGATTCTAAAAATACAGCCTGCGTTAGAGTAAGAGCTTTTTACAAGGACGGTACCCATCAGATTTCCGAGCCTATTGAGGTGAAAAATAGGTGAGACATTGATATTAGTAGTTCAATGGACATAACGGAAAGGAAAAAAATAACATGAAAAAGATATTTAAAGGGTTATTACCCATAGTACTTATAATCTCTGTTCTTTCAATATCTGTTTTTCCTGTAAATGCAGTTGAGCAAACACAGGAAGAAAGCGTTGATGAAAGCAATATAGAAACATATTTTCACGAAGGTAGCGGAACATTGATTGTTTCGGGTACAGGCGAAGTAAAAGACCTTTATCCCCGTGCAACGGGAAGTGTTTATTGCGATACGGTTGTGGAGATTGATACATCTGTAAAACATCTTGTAATTGACGATGGCATAACATCAATTTCAAACTCCTTTAACGATTTACATAATTTACAGGATATTCTATTCCCTGAAACCCTCAAAAACATAGAGGGTAGCTTCAACGATTGCGATAAGATAAAAAGTGTTGATTTTCCTTCATCCTTGGATGCTATTGGTTCTGCCTGTTTCAATGATTGCGATGATATAAAGGATTTATATTTGAATGATAATTTGCGAGAGATAAATTTCAGTGAAGTTCAGACTGTAAGTTTCAATAGTCTCGACTCTCTCAAATCGCTGTATATTCCAGGGGTAGCCGGTGTTAATGGTGCATTTTCAGATTGTTCCAATCTGAGGACTATATACTATGAAGATCCGCTTTGGAGAGGGGTAACACCACCTTTGGGCGAACTTGAGTTACCCAGTTTCCGTAATAGTGCGGAAGATGCGGTGCTTTATGCAAATAAAGAAGTGATTGACTTATTCATTCCTGATGGCGAGACCGGCTATAGAGATGATTCAATGTTTATGGATGCTTTTGCTTCGTATTCGACAGATGAAGGATATCCTGAGGTTGTTTATCTGGATGTTTTACCAAGCGAAATTCATAAAAGCAATGGTTTAAACGGCATTGAACTTTCCTGGGATTGTTTAAGGGTAGGATACACGTATTTCATTTATCGTTCCAATGATTCTGGCTCCGGTTATGAATTGATTGGTACTACTCGTATGGGAGAATTCACAGATACCACGGCAAAGAGCGGAAAAAAATATAGCTATAGAATTAAATGTAGTTGGTTTAATTTGTTTGTTGATGATGTTTTATACTTATCCCGCCCGGTATTAAAGAGTGTAGTATCATCAAGCTCAAAAACTGCAACGGTTAAATGGAATAAGGTGGAGGGAGCTAAGGGCTACTATGTTTACCGTTCCGCAACGGGTGAGGCAGGAAGCTGGACCCGTATTGCAAATATTAAATCGGGTGATACAACCTCGTATACTGCAAAAGACCTGAAAAAGGGTAGCGACTACTACTTCTGTGTAAAGGCATATTCGGGTAAAACCGCAAGTGCAAGCTCTGCTAAAAAGACGGTAACAGTGGGCGAGCCCGTAATAAGCGCAACCACTTCAAGCAACGATAAAATTACCGTTAAGTGGAACAAAATTACAGACGTTAAGTATTACCGAGTATATATGAAGAACAAGGGCGTACCCTCATATACAACCGTTGCTACAATAAAAGACCCGTCAACTGTTTCATACAGTCGTACGTGGAAATTCGATTCTAAAAATACAGCCTGCGTTAGAGTAAGAGCTTTTTACAAGGACGGTACCCATCAGATTTCCGAGCCTATTGAGGTGAAAAAATAATATGATAACAACCCCCGAAAGAATTTTTTCTTTCGGGGGTTGTTTTTGTGTGTTAATTAACCGACAAACTTGAATGTAAGAATCTTTTTGCCTGTGATTTCAAAATCAACGAAGCCGTTTTCGTCAACAGTAAGGGGAGCAATATCTTTTTCCTCAAGAGTAACAAGTTTAACTTCTTTCCAGGCTTTGCCTGTGTACTCGGGAAGCTCGAACTCTGCTTTCTGTCTTTCAACGGGGGACTGAGCCTTTTCAATGGGAGCGATACCACCGTTAAGACGGATAGCGTTTTTGATTGCTTTGTCCGAGGGGTTGAAAAGTCTTACGATATAGCCTTCGCCGTCTTCGCTGAGTTTAACAGCACTAACGTTGAGGTTTTCGTCTTTGAGTTCAAGGAATGAATGAGTAAGAGGATTCTTACCGTGACCTGTAGGAGCAATCTGACCTGCAGTAAGGTAGAGGTTGAATCTCTCGCTTTCCTGCCATACGTTGCCCTCTTCCCAGTTGCCTTTATGGGGCATAAATGCGTAACGGAATGTGTTTTTGCCGATGCACTGTGAACCCTTATCCCAGTCACTGTAATTCTGCATATCCTTGGTAACGCATATACGAAGGGGATATGCACGGATAAGTGAAAGGTAAACTGTACCGTCTTCGTCATCCGCTGCCTCGTAAGCCTTAAGACCTGTGTTGAGAAGTGCCGCACCGTTAACACCGTCGGTGATGCTTACGAAAGAGTTCATAGGATGCTCTGTCATGGGCGGTTCATCATAAAGTGAGTAATCGGGCTTTGCAAGAGGACGACTGACAACGTCAAACTGACCCTGAGAATCTGCGTATTGAGCTTTGATACCTGTGGGGAATGCAACCTGTAAATAGTGGTCCTCACAACGGTTGTTGATAGTTGTTTCAACTTCAACGAACTTAGCACCCTTACGAAGAGTAACAAGGCTTTCGATATCGTTGGGAAGTTTGTGTTCACTTCTTGATTTTTCGTCGTATGCACGTTTTTCGGGAAGTTCCCAACGCATTGTAATCTTGAAGGTTGTTTCAAATTCACCGTGACGAAGGAGAGTAACGTTAGCCTGTTCACCGAGGGTTGTGTAAGTTTCGTCAATTTCGGGTGCAACATGCTGCCAGGGGTTACCGATTTCGCCACTATCCTTGAAGTAGCCGAGGTTTTTGAATTCCTTGCCGCTTTCTTTGTCGATAACGTTAAATGTACCGTTGTGGTTGAAGCTGACTTTAAGGAATTCGTTTTCCATAACGTTTGTTGTTTTAACAAGTGTTACGGGAGTTGTAGCACGAACATTGTAAAGAGGACGAACCTTGTAGGTTTTGTAACCCATTGCGGGGATATCGTAAACCTCTGCAGCAACAAGATACTGCTGAGTATGAAGAACGTTTGCAGTATCGTTGGGATTCTGGATAATCTGAGCATTTTCTTTGTTTGTTGAAAGAATCTGATATTTAATAACGTTGTCATCTTCGTCAACGATTTCAAAACTGTCTGCTTTCCACTCTGCGGGAATTTCAAGTCTTAAGTTAACAGTTTCAGTTCTCTTGAAGGGTGCGGGGTTGAATACTACAACCGCCGCATCATCACGACTGAATGATTTAAGGTTAATGTCACCTGCGATATCCATAAATGCACGTTCAAATACGCACATTGAAAGCTCTCTTGCCTGTCTGTAACGGGACATAACATCCTCGTAAACAACGTCACGTCCGCAAGCACCGATACTGTCGTGACCGTGGTTCTGAAGAAGATAGTTGTAGGAAAGGTCAATGAAGTTACGGGGATAGGGGGCACCGGAAAGAGCGGCAAAAATTGCCATAGGCTCTGCGTAGTTTATAAGACGACGCTCGGTGTCAAAGTTTTCCTGCTTAATGTATGTTCTTGCAGAAAGAATCCAACCGCAAAGCTCACTCACGCTACCCTTTGTATAGGGGTCACGCATTTCACCTTTGAGAACGGGTGAATCGGGTTTGAAGTTATCAATGATACCCTGTTCCATCTCTTTGAGAGTGCTATGGAAAACCTCTGCCTCGGGAAGTGCATCGTTAAGGTCCTTAACGAGTTGAACTTCACGTTCGTCGGGACAGGATGAGTCGTGACCGATTGACCAGAAACGGTGGTTTGTTGTCCAGTCGTTGTCCTGCTCCTTCATTGCCTGTTCTGCACGGGCTTTAACGCTTTCTTTATGGTACTCATAGAAGGGATGAGTGTACTGATAGTCAAGCTTCCAGTCTCTGTCAATAAGCTTGAATACACCGTTGTTGTCATTCCAGAGCATATCACGGTTGTTTTCATCAGTCTGGTTAAAGTAAACGGGACGTTGAACAACGTACCAGATATTGTAACGGGGACGTTTAGCAAGACGGGATGCATAAATACGAGTACCATCGGGGCTTTCCCAGAAAAATTCTGACTTGGGTGCTTTGTACTCATTGATACCGCGGTAGAATGATGCGAAGTGAATATCAAAACCATCATAAATCTGGGGTAACTGAGAAATCTGACCCCAACCGAAGGGTGAGTAACCTGTTTTACTGATACCGCCCATTTCTTTACCGATTTTGTGACCTAAAAGAAGGTTACGGATAAGTGCTTCACTACCAACGGTAAATTCGTCGGGAAGACAGAACCAGGGACCAACGGCAATTTTGCCCTCTTTTATGTATTTCTGAAGCTTCTCTTTCTTTTCGGGGTAAACTTCAAGATAGTCCTGAATGGGCATTGTCTGTGAGTCAAGATGGAAATGCTTGTAATCGGGATTCTTGTCAAGAATGTCGAGAAGCATATCAAGCATATAGCCTAACATATACTGTGTTCTGCGAGCAGAAAAACGCCATTCTCTGTCCCAATGGGTGTTTGATATAAAATGACATTGGATTTTATCTTTGTTTTCCATAATATATCTCCTTAGCCTTTAATAATTTTCATTATTTCTTCAAAATTCTGACAGAAATGTGAGCAAACGGCTTTAGTACCGCTTGATTCAATATTACCGCCTGCGATACCGATAGTGGTGTAACCCGCAAGTCTTACTGAACAAGCACCTGCACCGCTATCCTCAATACCTACAACGTGGTTTCTGTCGGCGAAAGCCTCACCGAGACCAACGATGGAGGTTTCACTGTAAAGCCAGGGATGGGGCTTGGGTGAAAGTTCACCGAGAGTACCTACACTGCCCTTTCTTAAGGGGAAACCTGCGGAAATAATTGCATCGTAAAAATCCTTGGGGTCGCCCATACCGAGGGTCTTGAATGCGGAAAGAATTTCGGGCCATGCCTTTTCGTAAAGACCGGAGGTAACAAGACCGATTTTAATGCCCATATCCTTTAATTCGTAAAGGAAATCCTTAACGCCCTCTGTGCGAGTGAAAGCACCGTCCTTGCCTCTACCCGCCATAATTTCTTCCATTTCTCTGTGAGTGTGTTCAAAGTAGAAATTACGTGCTTTTTCGAGAGATTCGCCGGGACAATATTTATCAATACAGTACTGAAGATGCTCGGAAACGGAGTGACCTGAAACAAAGGGGATATCCGCTTCTTCAAGCTGGAATTTAGGATTGCCGAGCATACTTGCGGTTGTCATTTCGATAATCCAGATCCAGAACTCTTCACTACGTACGGTAGTGCCGTCAAGGTCCATAAGCACCGCTTTTAAGGGGTACTCGGTTTTTACAGGGTAAACGGGGTAGTAAACGGGGTATGCAATAGCGGACTTAACACAAGCGAGTGTGTGAGTGCCGAAGGAAACAAACTCAACCTTCTGGTCGCCCGTTGCAACTACAAATTCAACACCGTTTTTACCTGCAATAAATTTACCGTCCTCAGTTGAGGGAAGAAGATAAAAACCGCTGTCAACATCAACCTCACCCAAGTCGGGAATATAAAGCTTTTTGTCAAGTAACATAATTGAAAATCCTTTCCGATTTACATAATTATACATATATTAACACAAAGATTTTTGTAAGTAAAGCGGTTTACACATTAAAAATTG
This sequence comes from Acutalibacteraceae bacterium, assembly GCA_045592665.1. GTDB lineage: Bacteria > Bacillota > Clostridia > Oscillospirales > Acutalibacteraceae > DTU089. Next base: position 8,017 of record JAZNVE010000137.1, on the reverse strand, counting down.
ACTGTATTGATTTTATATGATATAAATTAAATATAAGCAGGTGATTTTATGGGTGAAAGAATAAAAAAAGCCATAGGCGTACAGGGGGATTTTAAAACCTCAATACTGCCTATGATAAATTATAGTTATGCCAATATGTATATGGGTGGTGCGGGGTACATCATAAGTATGTACTTTACCGTATTTTTGACGGATGTTGTCAACCTTTCTTTGAATCAGGCGGGTGTTATTGTTATGATAGCCACTGTCTGGGATGCGGTTACTGACCCGGTTATGGGTATAATTACCGACCGCACACGTTCTAAAACGGGTAAACACAGACGATATTTGCTTTTGGGTATACCCCTTATGGTGTTGTCGTATACTCTTTTGTGGAACTCTTTCGGTTTAAACGGTGCGGAAAATCCCACATTGGCAATCGCTTATTTCGTTATTGTTTATATGCTCTATAAAACCTCATTTACAATTATCGGGGTTCCCCATACGGCGATGCTTCCCGAGTTAGCACCCGAATATAATCTGAGGACACAGTATAATTCTGTTGGTTATCTTTTTAACTCTGCGGGTATGGTACCCTCGTTTCTTATCGTTGTAGTTATTCTTGAAATTTTCGGCTCAGGTGATAATCTTACATCTGCTTCAAAAACACCATTCCTTATTTTTGGTATTGCACTTTCTGTTTTTTACGGACTTTCTGTCTTTCTCACATACGCTAAAACTCGTGAGCCGAGTTCTTTGGGTAATAAGCTCGAACCCCTTGATTTGAAATATTTAATCAGGGAATATGTATTGGTTTTTAAAAATAAATCTTTCAGACAGTATTTCTTTATGAGCCTTGCGTATCAGTTTTCTACGGGCTTTTACAATAACTCAAAGGTTTATTATATAAAGTATCTTGCCAATCAGTATAGTAAATATGCCGTTTTTAATGCCGTTGCCGGTGTTGCGGAGGCGGGAGCTTTTCCGTTGAATTACGCGCTTACAATGAAATACGGCAAGAAAAAATGCGGTAATATTGTTACGCCTCTTATGGTAGCGGGACTTGCTATCGGTCTTATAATGCAGACATCGGATTCCACATCGGATGTGGGTATTATCTGGGTTATACTTATGTTTATCAGTATGATTCTTTATAACTTCGGTATGTCGGGTCTCGGTTTCGTTTCAACCAATATTTTCCCCGACCTTACGGATGTTGATGAGATGATAACGGGCAGACGTCGTGAAGGTGTTATTTCCACATTCAGTACCCTCATCAAAAAGAGTATAAGCGGTGTTATGGCGGCACTTGTGGGCTTTACGTTACAGGGGTTTGGTCTCGTTACAGGTGACGTGGTTTCCGATTTTGAGAAAACCTCGGGTACATTATATACACAGACTGATAGTGCAATTTTAGGTGTGCGTATCTGCGTTGCGGTTATACCTATAATAGCATCGATTATTGCTCTCATACTTTTAAAGAAATTTAAAATGACCAAGGAAGACCATACGATGATTCGTGCCGCAATTGCCACAAAGCACAAATACGGCAGTGTAACCCTTACCAGCGAACAGATAAAACGTTGTGAGATGATTTCAGGTCAGAAAATGGATAAAACCTGGCTCGGTCAGGATACAAATGACGAAATTCATCCCCTTGAAATAAACGAAGAGGGTAAATATACAATTCTTGTTGAAAAAGAAACCGAGAAAAAGGAGTTGCTCGAAAATGGCAATTGATATTACGAAAAAACACCCCGATGCACGTGAAAAGAGTATCGGAAATTCTATTAAGACTTTTCTTTTTTATCTTGTGCAATGGACTTGGGGTTTGCCCGTAAACTTAGTTGGAGGAATAGGCTTTTTAATATGCACAAAATTAAAGGGCAGAAGATACCAACGTTTCGGATATTCGTATATTGTGTATCTGCCGTGGAATGCAGGGGGTCTTTCATTAGGATTATTCATATTTATGAAGGATCAGCATAAAAGCAAAAAATGGACATATAACACACGTATTCACGAATACGGTCACACGTGGCAATGCTTGTTATTAGGTCCTCTTTACTATATTGTAATAGCAATACCCTCAATGATATGGTGCAATTGCTTTGAGGGGTACAGAAAGAAAAACAATGTTTCGTATTACAAGGTTTATTGCGAAAGTTGGGCAAATAATTGGGGACAGAAAGCAACAAAAATGCAAATGGATATATAAAAAACACCGCGGAATTTCCGCGGTGTTTTTTTAAAATGAATTTTACTGATAATTACGCATTACGAATTATGCATTATTCTCTGCTCTTCTTTCGGCAAGCTCTCTTTCTACCTGTGCTCTCTTTTCGGGTGAGTATCTTATAAAGAGTAAGGGGATTATGTAAAGTAAGCTTGCTATTGCAGGGGTGAGCATAAACAAGGGCCAGATCCAGGTTTCGAAAGCCGCGGACTGTGTACCAATAAATGTTGCGGCGGTGTCGTCAATTGCCTTGTAGCCGATAAGGGAAAGTGAAAGAGTTGTAAGACCGCCGGTAATACCGCTTGAAACTTTGGTAAAGAAGGTCTGCATTGAGAATGTAACACCCTCCATACGTTTGCCGGTTTTCCATTCCATATAGTCAATACTATCGCAGAAAACAGAGGTCTGAGCAATGCTTATAGCACCCATCGGGATACTGCCCACGGCAAGAAGAACCATGCCGATAAGTAGATTTATACCCTCAAAGCCAATTGCAAAGGCGGCTACTTTTGTCACGATGTTGCACACTTGTGCGAATATAAGCACATTAACGTGACCCTTGCATATTTTCTTGAGTTTGTCGGCAAAAATCATACCGATGAACTGAGGACCAACGGTTATTGCCCAATAAATAGTTGTAATTCCCAAAGCACCTATAATACTGTTTTCTCCGAGGAAATCAGTGGGTAGCTTGTATTTAAAGAAATATGTTGCGAGATTTCCGCCAAAACCCAATGCTCCGAATAAATTGGAGAGGGTTACGAGCAAAAGCATTTTGTTTTTGAAGAGAAGCGAAAAGCTTTCGAACATTGATTTCTGCTTCTGCTTAGGCGGTACAATTACACGCTCCTGAGCTTTATAGGCTCTTATACTGAGCATTGCACCACCCATACCGAAAATAACCGAAAAAACAAGGGTGACAGTAGCCATTTTACTCTTTGTGGCATTGGCTACCATTTCTATAATCATAGGAATAATGGCACTGAATACACCAAACACGCAAGAGCCTATTGTACGAGCCCATTTTACGAAATTGTCACGTTCATCACCATTGGGTGAAACGGAGGCGGTAATACCCCACAAGGCTACATCCTGTAATGTGTAGGTAATATCCCAACCGATGTACATAATTATGAAGTACGCAACACGTAACCACAGTAAATCCTCCTTAGTGGAGAAAACAAGGAAAACGAGTACCGTGAAAATACCTACGGGGAGGGGAGTGTAACGTAAAAACGGACGTAGCTTCTCGCCGTTTTTAAAGGTGTGCTTATCGATAAATGAACCGATAATGGGGTCATTCACACCGTCCCATACCTTCATAACGATAAGAAGTACCGTTACCACTGCCGCGGGGAACATGGCAATATCCGTCATAAAGTAGGTGAAGAAACCCGCACCCACAAGGGAGTAAACCATATTCTGTCCCGAAAGACCCGCATAAAAATTGATTTTTTCTTTTTTGCTGATATGCTTCATAGCCATCACCTGTTTTTTTATTTATTGGGTTAATTATACAGTATCTTGCAGCAATAAAGCAATAGGGATTTTTAATTCGTAATTCGTAATGCGTAATTCGTAATTAAAGGGGCACTTCGTGCTGATTGTAAATAAAGTTGCAAGTTGAAAATGGCAGGTTGCAAGTTTCGGGGCTAACGCCGATTATAAATAAAGTAGTGTAACGCGAAGCCTCGCCCTCCTGCGTAAGGAGGAGGGGGGACCACCGTCAGGTGGTGGGAGGTCCTATCATCCCATTTCGCGCAGCAAAAAGGGCGGGGGACCGCGTAGCGGTGGTGGGTAGTTCACTTGCGGTTAGTCTTCGGTTGGATAGAAGAACTTTGCCATAAGTGAAATGTTCGTAAGTCGAAGGTTTGTTATTTCATATTAAATGAGTGTGCGGTATGTTGAAAATCCGCCTGCTTTCGCAGACGGATTTTATTAATACTTATCTTTTATTGTAAGGCCTGTTCGATTGTAATAACTTCTGTTACTTCCGTTGGTTGCTCTAACAGTGTACGTATACGTTACACCTTTTTTTGCGGTTTTGTCAATGTACGTTACTTTACTGTTGGTGGTTGTTTTGCCTAATGCTTGCCAACTTCCATTACCTGTTTTTCGATAAATTGTGTAACCTGTTGCTCCGGTCACTTTGTTCCAATTTATGGTTATTCCACTTTTAGAAGATGTTGCTTTTGTGAGTTTCGGAGTTGAAAGATATTTTATTGAAATACCACTAGAAACATAACTTGAATAAACGTTACCATCATAGGCACGGACAGTATATGTATAATTTTGACAACTTGAAACATTGAAATCTTTGTATGATGTCGTTGAGCCATTTTTAATTGTTGCTATTCTTGTCCAATTTGTTGCATCTGCTTTTTTGCGGTACACTGCATATCCGTCTGCACCACGTACTTTGCTCCAAGTTACCTTTACGCTTGTGGTTGCATTTTCTATTTTATTAAGTGTGGGTGTTGCTACATATCTTATGGGAATACCTTTTTTGTTATAACTTCCTGCAACAGAACCACTAAAAGCTTTTACAGTATAATAATAGGTGTTACCGGATGTTGCTTTTTTATCTACCATTGATCTTGATGTGGTATCGCCAACTCTTTCCCAAGAACCTCCTTGGGTTTTACGGTAAACCCTGTATTTATCAGCTCCACTTACAGATTCCCATGTAACTTTAACACCATTTACAGTATTTAAAACATTTGATAGTTTTGGTGCAGCTATGTGAGGAATAAGGTTGAAATTATATTCGGGACATCCGTAAACGGAGTCTTTTTTAAATCCAATATAAACAAAACCGCGTGGTAATGATAACTTTACGGAATCTCTTGGTGTGTATAAGTCTCCGTATGTAACTGTTACTCCGTCGTCGTTTTTGATTTCATATGACCAATCTGAAGAGTTCATATATTTGGTGTTAAAATTTAAAGTGTAAATGCCGGGAGCTTGAAGTACAATTTTATACCAATCTATGTTGTCCTCGTAACTATCGCTCCAAGAATAAGGTGCCCAAAACATATTACCGTAATAGGAGGTGTTTAGAGCTATTCGTTTTCCGGTTTCATAATAATCATTATCCGCTTCGTATTCGTACACATCAGATGCAATATAATCTATCATTAGCCTGTAATCAACGTCAGAATGATAAGTAGTGGCCCAACCATTGTAATAACTACTTATAGTGATGTAGTATGTGCCTGAACTAACACCTACATAATTAGAATAATCTCCCTCGTAATCTACTCCGTAACTGTGATATGTGAAAACAGTTCCGGTGTCTTTTTTGTACACCTTGATTTTCCAAAAAGTTTCCTCATTATCTATATAGGGATGTTCAAAATAAAGACGGATTTTACCGGGCTTAGATAATGTGAATTTATAATAATCTACATCTTCTACGTCAGAAAGATAACCGGTTGTATATTTGTTTAGATTTATGTTTGTGGCATAATACTCCGAATCATTTCTCTCTATTTCAAAGTTTGAAGCAAATACATCCGGAGAGAGAACGAACAAACTCTGTAAAGATACACTAACCAATAACAATAAAGACAATAATTTTTTCATATTACCACTCCCAATATTTTTTATAGGTTTGCTAAGAATATTATAGGTCAATTACACCCTATTTGTCAATAGGTCAATATGACATAATTTTTGTTGGTGATATTGATGAAAAGATTAAAAGAACTTAGAAAAGAAAAAGGGTATACACAGATAAAAATGCAAATGCTAACAGGGATAGATCAAAGTGATTACTCTAAAATCGAAAATGGTAAAAGATATTATACATTTGAGCAGTGTAAAAAAATTGCGATTGCACTAAATACAAGTATGGATTATCTCGCAGGGCTAACCGATGAAAAAGAACCATATCCAAGAAGGATTATCGACAATAAATGATTTTGTGCTTTTCTGTACTAAACTTTACGGTCTTGTATAAATTGTACTCTCAGCGTCCGATTGTTCTATCCAACCGAAGACTAACCACAAGTGAACTACCCACCACCGCTCCGCTGAACCAAACAGATAATGCATAATGTATCACTCGTTTGAAAATAAATCTTAGAAAAAACTTGACAAAAGGCGGTCCCCCTCCCTATCCGCCAAGGCGGACAGGGATGATAAGGCTTCGCGTTACAACCACTTTATTTATAATCGGCTTTGCCCCTTAACTCCTCATTCCTCACTCCTAACTCCTCGCTAAAATTTGCCATTTAATACTTGCAACTTGTAATTTATAATGCTATACTAATCTTTAATAAAATCGGATATTATGTTTCGGTTTAAGAAAGGACGATGGCTTTGGCAGAGATAAAAAATATGGATGCAGTAGCGGCTCTTGACGCTATGGATGCCCATGTTGATGATTGGCGTGACGCCACAAAGGGTAAACAGAGAGGTATTTTCTCTTTTGACGATGTTGCGGCACTTAAAATCAAAAACCTTAAAAAAAGAATTTACACCGATATCGAATCCATTCCCGCTTGGAAAATGAAGGAATGTATTTATAAAGGTGTTGACGATTATGAGTTCCTTTATGACGAATGGAAGGAGCTTAATGTTGGCGACCGTTGGGGTAACAACGGTTGGAGTGCATTCTTCAAAAATTCATTTGATATGCCCGAAAGATTCAAGGGTAAAAAGGTTACTCTTAACGTTTACTTCGGCGGTGACTCACTCCTTACACTTAACGGTGAACCCTATCAGGGTCTTGACCCCTTCAGAAACTCCGTTCTCCTTACTGACTGTGCTAAGGGTGACGAGCATTACGATGTTGATATTGAGTCCTACTATGTATGGCACTCAAACGAGTCAACCGTAAAAACGCTTTCCTGCTCTTTCGTTGGTGTTGTTGATCCCGAAATTGAAGAAATTTACTGGGATTTCAAGGCTGTTTTCAACGCACTCTTTATGCCTGTTCACGATACAGGTCTTCAGGAGCTTATCAGAGCAACTCTTAAAGAGGCTTTCACTTATGTTAACTTTGACCTTGACGGTGAAGAATTTAAAGCCGGTCTTCGTCAGGCTCAGAAAATTCTTAAGGATAAAGTTTACAACAACGATTCCTATAAATCCGAGGGTATGCTCGCTCTCGTAGGTAACTCCCACCTTGATATTGTATTTATGTGGGCTTATAAAGAGTATATCCGTAAATTAGGCAGAACTCATGCTACAATGCTCCGTCTTATGGAACAGTACGATGACTTCATTTTCTCACAGAGTACCGCTCCTACATATATCGAAATGGAAAAGAGATATCCCTCTCTTTACAAACAGGTTAAAGAACGTATTAAAGAGGGCAGATGGGAATACATCGGTGCAATGTGGGTTGAGCCCGACTGTAACCTTGTTTCAGGTGAATCTTTCGTTCGTCAGCTTCTTCACGGTGTTCGTTTTGCTGAAAAGACCTTCGGCATCACACCTAAGACCTGTTGGGTTCCCGACGTATTCGGTAACGGCTACGCAATGCCCCAGATTCTTAAAAAAGCGGGTGTTGAATATTTCGTAACCCATAAAATGGGTATCTGGAATGACACTAACCCCTGGCAGTATAACACCTTCTGGTGGGAAGGTCCCGACGGCTCAAAGGTATTCTCAAACGTTCCCCCCACACACTTTATCGGTACTGTTGAAGCAGACTCTCTTAAGGTTAACTGGAAAAAATATACCGATAAAGAAACAATCGGTGAATCTATGTACTGCTACGGCTGGGGCGACGGTGGCGGCGGTGTTGACACCGAAATGCTTGAATATGTAAAGCGTTATAAAAACTTCCCCGGT
>JAZNVE010000136.1:0-5752 GCA_045592665.1 Acutalibacteraceae bacterium | reverse complement strand
TTACCGTCGGTTGTTTTGATGATGTTTGCCTTTGTGATAATTGAAACTCTGTCTTTTTTATTGTTACGAGCGTATTCGTAAGCGAGTTTTGCAATTCTTTCTGTGCCTTCAGTAGTTGTAACAACGAAGTCGAAAGCCAGTTCACCGTCAACGTCAACACCCTTTGAACCAACTGCGTAAGCACCTTCGGTGTTCTCACGGAAGAAAGTCCAATCTATACCTTCTTCGGGGATTTTAACAGGACGAACGTTTGCAAAAAGGTCAAGAGCCTTACGCATTGCAACATTTGCACTTTCAATGTTGGGGTAACCGTCACCTTGTTGGGGAGTAGTTGTGGGACCTTTAAGAATAACGTCACAAGCCTTAAGCTCTTCCATAACATCGTCGGGAATAGCCTTCATAACCTTTGCACGGTTTTCGATTGTGAGACCGTCGATGTATTTAAATTCTATTTTACCGCTTTCAACATCATTTTTAAGTATAAATTTGAGAACCTCTGCGGATTCCTTTGTGATGATGGGACCGATGCCGTCGCCACCACAAACACCGATAACAATTTTATCAAGTGCTTTGAAGTCTTTAAAATCTTTTGTTGCTTTGATTTTTTGGTTTCTTGCATCCTGCTCAACAAGCAATTCTCTGAATTTATTGAGAGCATTTTCAATCTGTACTTCTGTCATTGTTTATTTTCCTCCTTTGTGTAGTCAAGTAAGCCACCTGCAGTAAGAATGTCAACCTGTCTATCGGAAACATCACAGATAAGCTTGTATTCCTCGTTTTTGGTTTCATTTTTTAGTGTGATTTCGTTGCCTGCTTTAAGCTCTGCTTTAATTGCGGGAAGGGTAAGCTTATCACCAACTGAAATCTTATCGTAATCGTCAGCGTTTACAAAGTTAAGGGGAAGAATGCTTGCATTTACCAGGTTTGCTTTGTGAATTCGAGCAAATGATTTGGTGATAACTGCTTTAACACCAAGGTAAAGGGGAACGAGAGCTGCGTGTTCTCTGGATGAACCCTGACCGTAGTTATTACCACCGATAATAATGCAAGAGCCTGCTTCTTTACAATGCTCTGCAAATTTTTCGTCACATTGACGGAAGCAGAACTGTGAAAGGTGAGGAATATTTGAACGATAGGGAAGAATCTTAGCACCTGCAGGCATAATGTGGTCAGTTGTGATATTGTCTTCAACCTTTAAAACTGCAGTTGCTTCAATTGAATCTGCAAGGGGAGTTGTCTTGGGGAAGGGCTTAATGTTGGGTCCGTAGTAAACTTCAACGGCGGCTGCTTCCTCGGGAGTTTCTGCAGGCATTTCAATCATATTGTCATTTATAATAAATGACTTGGGAAGTGTAACTGAGATATCTTCTTTACAAGTTGTGGCATCAGTAAGAACACCTGTAAGAGCGGATACAGCTGCAGTTTCGGGGCTAACGAGGTATACTTTACCATCTGCAGTACCGCTTCTGCCTTCAAAGTTACGGTTGAATGTTCTGAGAGATACACCTGACGAGCAGGGTGACTGACCCATACCGATACAAGGACCGCAAGCGCTTTCAAGAATACGTGCACCCGCATCAATCATATCCGCAAGAGCACCGTTGAGTGCGAGCATATTAAGAACCTGTTTTGAACCTGGAGCAATACCGAGAGAAACTGAGGGATGAACCTTTTTGCCCTTAAGGATTTTTGCAACCTTCATCATATCGAGAAGTGAAGAGTTTGTGCAGGAACCGATAAGAACCTGGTCTACCTTGATTTCGCCGATTTCGGCAACTGATTTAACGTTATCGGGCATATGGGGCATTGCAGCAAGGGGCTTTAATTCACAAAGGTCAATATCAATAACTCTTGAATATTCTGCATCATCATCAGGAAGAAGCTCAACCCAATCCTGTTCACGTCTCTGAGCCTTCATAAAGTCGTATGTAATATCGTCAGAGGGGAATATTGAAGTTGTTGCACCTAATTCCGCACCCATATTTGTGATGGTTGCTCTTTCGGGAACTGTAAGTGTTTTAACACCTTCGCCGCCGTACTCGATAACCTTACCAACGCCACCTTTAACGCTGAGAATTCTGAGAACTTCGAGAATAATATCTTTAGCGGCAACATAGGGTGAAAGTTTTCCTTTTAAATTAACCTTAATTACTTCGGGTACTGTGATGTAATATGCACCGCCACCCATGGCAACTGCAACGTCAAGACCGCCTGCACCCATAGCGAGCATACCTAAACCGCCGCCAGTGGGAGTGTGGCTATCGGAACCGATAAGTGTTTTACCGGGAATTCCGAATCTTTCAAGGTGAACCTGATGGCAGATACCGTTACCGGGTCTTGAATAACGAACACCGCGTTTTTTACAAACGCTCTGTATAAATTTATGGTCATCGGCATTTTCGAAACCTGTCTGAAGTGTGTTATGGTCGATATAAGCAACTGAAAGTTCAGTTTTTACTTTGTCGATATCCATAGCTTCAAGCTCAAGGTAAGCCATAGTGCCGGTAGCGTCCTGGGTCAAAGTCTGGTCAATTCTTATACCAACTTCGTTACCCGGAGCATATTCACCGTCAACAAGATGACTCTTAATGATTTTTTCACATAGAGTAAGTCCCATTTTTTTGTCCTCCGAAAAACTTGTTTAATTTTTTAACAAAGATATTTTAATATTTTCCACAATCTTTGTCAACGGGAAATTGATAAATAATAAACAAACAATAATAAATATAATGTGACAAATATTGCACTTTTTTGTTTAATGTGCTATTATATATAAGTTAAAGTGGGTATTTTGGTTATACTAAGTAACGGTGATGCTTTTTGTATAACTATTTACACGATTTTTATAATTTTGATGTGTCAACTCCGGGTGCCGGTACCGATGATGTTCACGAAAATGACGGTGAATTACCCGAAACTAATATGCTTGACGGTAGTGTTACTGTCAATAAAAACGGCAAATTTATTCATTGCCTTACTATAATCGGACAGATTGAAGGTCACTATGCTTCATCTGACGGTGTTAAGGTTACAAAGTACGAACATATTATTCCTCGACTTGTGGCGGTTGAAGAAAGTGATGATGTTTCGGGTCTTCTTGTAATCCTTAATACGGTGGGCGGAGATATTGAAGCCGGACTTGCTATTGCTGAGCTTATATCGGGTATGAAGAAACCAACAGTTTCTCTCGTTTTAGGTGGTAGTCACTCCATTGGCATACCTTTGGCGGTAAGTACAGATAAATCATTTGTTGTTCCTACTGCATCAATGACTGTACATCCTGTCAGGATGAACGGGCTCGTGCTTGGTGTTCCTCAGACACTTGTATATCTCAATAAAATGGAGGACCGTGTTGTTGAGTTTGTTACTCGGAATTCGAGTGTTACGGCTAAGCGTTTTAAGGAAATGATGCTTAACAGTGATGAACTTATTACTGATTTTGGTACAATTTTAAATGGAGTACAAGCCGTTGAAGAAGGATTAATTGACCAGATTGGTAGCCTTAGTGATGCATTAAATTGTCTTTATGAAATGATAAATTAGATAAATTTGCGGAGGTAGTTATGAAAGAAATATTACAAGCCTTATTTCTCGGTATTATTCAGGGTTTAACCGAGTTTTTGCCTGTATCAAGTAGTGGTCATATGTCCATATTCAGGCATTTCAGCGGAATGGCAACCGAAGGGTCAGGGCTTTTTTCCGCAATGTTACATATAGGCACTCTTGTTGCTATCTTTGTTGTTTTTTATAAGCCTATCTATGAATTATTTGTTGAATTTTTCCTTTGCATCAAAGATATTTTTACAGGTAAATTTAATAAATTCAAGCTTAAAAATATGTCTGTAACAAGACGTATGCTTTTTATGTTTGTAATATCCTGCGTACCACTGTTATTACTTCTCTTACCTGTTGGTAATGGAAACAATCTTATGGATTTGGTTGGTGTTTTCGGTTCTGATAACAGCATTAAAGCCGAAGGTATTTGTTTTATGATTACCGGTTTTATTTTGCTTTTGGGAACAACTGTTGCAGAAGGAACAAAAAGACACCGTAATGTTACACCCGTATCTGCACTTGTAATCGGTATAGCTCAGTTTTTTGCTGCGTGTTTCCCCGGTATATCTCGTTCGGGTTCAACTGTTTCTGCGGCAATGTGTTGCAAGGTTTCAAAAAATAACGCAATCCGCTACTCGTTCATACTGAGTATACCTGCAGTACTTGCAAGTGGGCTCGTAGAGTTTAAGGATGCTTTGGAAAGCACGGAGATTATTCCTGTTTTACCGTTGTTAATTGGTATCATTGCTTCAGCCGTTGTCGGCATACTTTCTATCAGACTTTTGCAGCTCATACTTAAAAAGAATTTATATAAATATTTCGGTATCTATTGCGTGATTCTCGGTTTCATAGTAACCATAATCGGCGCCGTAGAGGTTTTTATGAAATGATAAGGGGATTTTAATCTTGGCACAGAAAAAGAAACCTGCTCCTAAAAAGAGCAGTAAAAATACTACTAAAAATACTTCTGAAAAGGGTAAAGGAATCAAATCTCTTTTCAGTCCCGAACATAAGCAGATTATTTCTCTCGTTAGTTTTTTTGTTGCTTTGTTTATGTGCGCGGTTGTTTTCATCGATGCGGGTAGTGTATGGGGAGCCCTAAGAAATTTTACATTTGGTCTTTTTGGGCTTAATGCATTTATTCTACCATTCTTTATCGCTTTTGTATCAGTCGTTTCCGCCATCGGAAAGGATTCAAAAAAATACAAAATCAAAGTAGTTGAAGTATTTACTTTGTTTACTTTGGTTGTTGCATTTTTACATATTGTTTGTACAAATGCTGAGCATACCTACGGTGAACAGATTTCAGATGCCTATAATGTTTTTAAAGAGTACAATGGTGAAGGCTTGAGATTTGGTTATGGTGTATTCGGAGCACTTGTAGGCGGAATACCTCTCATGCTCACAGGTGGTAATAAACTTGCCGCAGGTATAGTTACAATCCTTTTACTTGTAGCTTTGTTTATGATTTTCAGCGGAACATCACTTCTTAAACTTATACAATCATTAAAGGCACCTGCTGAAGCTGTTTCTGAGTATGCAGAAGAGAAGATCGAAGATATAAAAACTTCTTATAATACTGTTGCTGAGAACAGACAGGAAAAACGCGCTAAAAGCGCCGAAAAAAGAAGAAATAAAACAACTAAGCAGGAAATAAATCTTGATATTCCTCTTGATGATGACAATGTTGTTATACCTGATAACGGGGTAGACCCGATACTTACTAATGATGTTACTTATCCCGACCGCGAAACACAGATGGCGGAGATTATCGATTTATTTAAGAATGACGGTACTGAAAATGCGGATGATGAGGATTTAATACCCTTTGATTCTTTAGATGAAAAAACTGTACAGGAAGTTCATTTTGAAGAGATTATCGAAGAAGCCGAGGACGAGGCAGTTGTAGATATTGATGATTTTAATCCACAGGAAGTTGTTGAAGAAGAACCTGTTACAGAAGAAGTTGTTGAGGAAGTAGCGGATGAAATTGTTGAAGAAACGGTAGTTTACGAATTGCCACCGGTTGACCTTCTTGACCCTCCTAAAAACACAGGCTCCACAGGTTCCGCTAATGAACTTCGCGAAAAAGGTGAAACAATTGTTAAAACTCTTAAGAGCTTCGGTGTTGGTACTCATATCGTTGAAATTTGCCAGAGTCCTTCTGTTACCCGTTTTGAGCTTCAACCGGACCCGG
>JAZNVE010000135.1:0-9019 GCA_045592665.1 Acutalibacteraceae bacterium | reverse complement strand
ACAAACTATTGTTAAGTCCACTTGCGGTGCCCAAAATCGTTGGTCGCTCCTGCTCGTCGCTAACGATTTTGACCGCTACGCCAACTCACACTCCCTGCCCCGTCCACAGGACGCGGTCGTGTTCCTTTCCCCCCTCCTCCTGAAGCAGGAGGGCGAGGCTTCGCATTACAACAACTCAATCTACAATCGGCGTTAGCCCCGAAATTTTGCATTCTGAATTTTGCATTAAAAAACAACCGCACCCAAGTGCGGTTGTTTTTTAATAATACGCTTCGCGTTTCTTTTTCTTTATGAATTTATAAAGTAGGTATGCCGCTACAAGTACAACAGTAACTGAAAGACCGATATAAACATCAAGGTTTGTGTTACCCTCGATTTTAAGTTCGTTCCAAAGGGTTGTCATATACTGTTGTGTTTCATAATCAAGGTTTTCGAACATTTCGGTTTTGGGCATATCTTCTTTTTCAGGATAAAGAATGGGGTTGCCCTTAAGGTCGTAGTCATCGGACTCTAAAACAAGTTTATGAGGGGATGCGTAGCAGATGTAGTTGGCGTTTGCAACGGCTATTTCTTCCTCACACATAAAGTTTATGTAAAGTTCAGCCGCCTCTTTGTTTTCTGCATTTTTAGGAATGCACATTGCATCCACAAAGAAGTTTACACCCTCTTTAGGATAAACAAATGCAAGGTCGGGGTTTACATCATACATTGTAAGAAAGTCACCTGCATAGTAGGGAGCGAGAGCCGCGTCGCCACTTTCCATCTTGTTATAAACTTCGTCCATAACGTACGATGCAACTAAAGGATTCTGCTTTTTAAGTACGGCAATGGCTTCATCCCATTGTTTTATATCAGAGTTATTAATGCTCTGTCCTAAGTACAGTTGGGCGATACCGAAAGCATCACGGGGGTTGTTGAACATAAGGATTTTACCCTCGTATTTTTCATCCCATAAAACACCCCAACTGTCAGGTGAGCCTTCAACCATAGTGGCATTGTAAATAAGTCCTACCATACCGACAGTGTATGTTACGGTGTATTTATTGTCGGGGTCGTAATAAAGACCTTTGTATTCGTCGAGAATATATTTGTAATTAGGAATGTTTTCGAAGTTTAACTCCGCTAACATTTCTTCCTCAACAAGCTTTGCAATCATATAGTCCGACGGGATAACCAAGTCGTAGTTTGCACCGCCGCTTTTGAGTTTGTTGTACATATTCTCGTTGCTTTCGTAGTTGGTATAATTGACTTTTATACCGTACTTTTCCTCGAAAGCTTTGTTAACATCTAAAGAGCCGTCCTGTCCGTCTGAAATATATTCACCCCAGTTGTAAACGTTAAGGGTTGTGCCCTTAAGGTGGGAATAATCCTTTTCACCTTTTGCAAAAACTACGGGGGACATACAGGCGATAACAATGAATAAAGCAAAAACAACTGAAGAAAGGCGTTTAATCATTTCTTTGCACCGCCTTTCTTTGATAATTTCTTATCACCACGGGCACTTATGATGTTTGAAACAATCAGAAGTACAAGAATGGCGAGGAAAATCAAAGTTGAAAGTGCGTACATATCAGGTGTAACGCGACGCTTTGTCATAGAGAATATACGAATGGGCAAAGTCTGTGATGTAGTGCCGCTTACAAAGTAACTGATAATAAAATCGTCAACGGAAAGAGTGAATGCCATCATAAGACCCGAAACTATACCGGGTATAATAGCGGGTAACACAACCTTGAAGAAAGCCTGTGCCGGTGTGCAACCTAAATCCTGAGCCGCCTCCGCAAGGTGGGGGTCGGTCTGACGGAGCTTGGGTAATACGTTAAGAATTACATAGGGTAATTCAAATGTTACGTGGGCAATAATAAGGGTCGGGAAACCGAGAGTACCGGTTTTGCCGAAAATCGCACCGATGAACACGAAAAGGAGCATCATAGAAACACCCGTAACAATTTCGGGGTTCATCATAGGAATGTTTGTAACGGTCATAATACCCGTTTTTACAAGTTTGTTTTTATAACCGTATATTCCCGTTGCAGCGGCAGTACCCATAACCGTTGATATAATTGATGACACAACCGCAACTATCATAGAGTTTTTAAAAGCGGAAAGGGTTGCGGCATCGTTGAAAAGCTCTTTGTACCAGTAAAGGGAAAAGCCCTCAAAAACGGATGTACTTTTACCGGAGTTGAAACTGAAAACTATAAGCACGGCAATGGGTGCGTATAAGAATATAAACACAAGTGCCGTATAAAGCTTTCCGCCGATGGAGGTTTTCTTTGTCATAAGATAACACCTCCGTCGTCATCTGAAAATCGGTTCATAACCGCAAGACAGATGAAAATGAGAATCATAAGTACAAATGAAAGAGATGCACCAAGATTAAAGTTGTTTGCGGTCTGGAACTGAGTTTCTATAATATCACCGATAAGTATTGTACCCGTACCGCCTAATTTCTGTGAAATGTAGAAAGTACTTACAGAGGGGACGAATACCATAGTGAAGCCTGAAACAATACCGGGTACGCTAAGGGGTATTGTAACATTTCTGAATACGTCCAGCTTGTTGCCGCCCAAATCCTGAGCCGCTTCAATAAGAGAGTGGTCAGTTTTAAGCATAACGGTGTAGATGGGTAAAATCATATAGGGCAGGAAGTTATAAACCATACCCAGTACAACTGCACCGCGGGTGTTTATTAACTGTAACGGCTCGAAGCCGAGACTTGTAATAACCGTGTTAATAAGACCCGTATCCTCTAAAATGGTCATCCATGAATATGTACGTAAAAGGAAGTTCATCCACATAGGTAACATAATAAGCATAGTCATAGTGCTTTGCTTTTCGGGACCCTTCTGAGCCATAATGTAGGCGAGGGGATACGCAATAACAAGGCACACAACCGTAGCCACAAGACCTAACCATAGAGAGAGTAAAAATGTGTCTGTGTATTTAGTAAGACCTGTAATATTTTCAATAGTGAACGCCCCGGTATTATCGGTGAAGGCGTAGTAAGCAACCATACATAAAGGAACGATAATGAATAATGCCGCCCAGACAATGTACGGAGCCCCTGCTAACCGGGACATAAGTGAAGACTTTTTATTCACGGTCAGCACTCCTTTCATAGTTCAAATAGTAGTGGAATTATTCGTCGTCTTCCTCGTAAACTGTGGCATCTGAAAGTTCATCAAATTCTTCGCTGAATGAACTGTAGTCGCCGTAAAGACCGGAGTACTGAGATTTTTTCATAATGTGAATAGCATCGGGTTCAACATTGATACCGATTGTGGAACCGACCTCCTGGAATTCGGTGGACTGAATCATCCACTTGAAGCCTTTGATTTCCACGATTATTTCGTAGTAAACACCCTTGAAAGTAATGGATGTAACAACACCCGAAATCATTGATTTTTCAACGGGTACAACGTCAACATCTTCGGGTCTGACAACAACGTCAACCTTTTCGTCAACGCCGAAGCCCTTGTCAAGACATTTGAATTTATGTCCTGCCATTTCAACCCAGAAATCGGCACGCATAACACCCTCGATAATATTACTTTCACCGATGAAATCCGCAACGAAAGCGTTTTTGGGTTCGTTGTAAATATCCGTAGGTGTACCGATTTGTTGAATAACGCCCGAGTCCATAACAACAATAGTGTCGGACATTGAAAGAGCCTCTTCCTGGTCGTGGGTAACGTAGATAAAGGTGATGCCGAGACGTTGTTGAATATTCTTAAGTTCAACCTGCATATCCTTACGAAGCTTAAGGTCAAGAGCACCCAAGGGTTCGTCAAGAAGGAGTACGCGGGGCTTAACAACCAACGCACGGGCGATAGCAACACGCTGTTGCTGACCACCGGAAAGAGAAGATATATTTCTACGCTCAAAGCCCTTAAGGTTTATAAGTTCGAGCATTTCGGTAACCGCCTCTTTGATTTCCTTTTCGGGGGTCTTTTTAAGGCGGAGACCGAATGCGATATTCTCGTAAACATTAAGATGGGGGAACAGAGCGTAACGCTGAAAAATGGTGTTCAACTGCCTCTTATGGGGCGGAACACCATTGATTATTTTACCGTCAAAGATAACATCGCCCGAATCAGGCTCCAAAAAACCTGCAATCATTCTGAGCGTAGTTGTCTTACCGCAACCGGAGGGGCCTAAAAAGGTTATAAACTCCTTGTCACGGATATATAAATTCATATTTTCTATTATTTGTTGGCCGTCAAATGCGACGGATATATTCTTTAATTCAATAATGTTGTTGGACAATTATGCAGCCCCTTTCCGCAAATTAAGAATATCTGGACTAACCCCTGAGAATTAATCCAAAAGAAAAAACCACCTACCCAAAGAACATAAAAATGTTTTCTTCAAATTGGTGAATTTTATTTGTCCGTGGCATCAACAAAGTTTGAACCCGTGACGGCTGACACGTTATTTTTAATTTGCAATTTAAATATATATATATTTAAGGTAAATGTCAATATATTTTTAAAAATGTTGAAAAATAAATTTTTTTGTCAAAGGGTGCAATATAACAGTGTATCCCACGCGGGGATGTAGGGATGATGACGCAAATGAATTTTATATCGGGGGTTAATACTGTTTATTAATATGGCTAAGTCAAAAACATCCTCGCTCTTGTGGTAGGCGGCAATGTTTAATTTTGGGGAGAACTTCTCTAAAATACTACTTCCGCCACTTAAAATATCATATTCACAACCCTCCGAGTCTATTTTTATATAGGTTGGCTCGGAGTTTTCACACAAAGTATTAAGACTTACGGAATTGGTGGGTTTGTCACCGCCGACTGAGGACTGTCTGCCGTGAACATTTGAAAAGCCCACAACGCCGTCAGTATCGGTAACTGCGGCGTTAAAGGCTTTGAAATTATTAAGATTTTTACAGTGTTCTATGAGTTTTAAGTAGGTTTTACTGTCGGGCTCGGCACAGATAATTTCTTTGTATGTACCGCTAGAGTATTTGAGAAAAGTATCCACCGTGTCACCACGGTATGCACCTATATCAATATATGTTTCGTTGTCACGAAGTTTGAGAATATTTTCAAAGGCTTCATTTTCGGGAGTGGTTATTGCTTTTAGTGTGTTAAGCTCACCACCGTATAAAAAATTCACATAGCCTTTATAAATCTGTTTCGAAAAATCATCGGCAAAAAGATTATACGCCAGTTGGATTTTTTGTTTGTTAGCATAAGCAAAATCAGCATCAAAAACACGTGTGCCGATTACGGGTACGCAGGGTACAAGAACTCGATGTTTTTGGGCGATGCTATAAATATTCTCCATAACAGAGGGGATGGATGTGCCGAAGGTTATAATAACCGTGAAATTACCGAGGGTTTCCTCAAAATAACTTAAAGGCATAACGGGGAAACCGCGGAATGTGCGGTTTCTGACGAAAGTACTACTCGCGGTAATGCCGTAAAGCGGTATTTTACGTTGTTCAAGAATATCCATAACCTTGTCCGCACCATTTCCCGTGCCGTACATTATTATAGGTTCTTCTGCTTTTTCGAGCTTTTCCCATACACTTATATCGGTTATAATATCCACTCTAACACCCCTTTTCGGGAATTGTAACACATTGACTCGGTTTATTCAACCGAAAACTTTTTGTTAATTAACCCATATCCCATGGTGGTTACGAAGTCCAAGTGAAATTTCGTATTCAATCAAAGCTTTTTCGGCTTTGTATCTGTGCAGGTTTTCCGAAGCACTCAGTTTTTTTGCGTGGGTGTTTACTGCGTGGCACTGTCTTTTTCTTATACTGCCGATGAGCCACCAGTGGTATTCAATTTTTGCGGCAAGTAGCATTTGATTGAGACTTTTCATAGTCGATTCTCCTTTTCATTAAGTAATTGGATATAGTGTACTTAATATCCTTAACTATATTATACTTATTACCGTTGTCGATATTTGTCTTAAAACGGCACATAAGGAGAAAATTATTGAAAATATAAAGAAAAAATGATTTTTAAAGTGTTTTATGTATCTTTCGGGTGTTTTTTATTGTAAATACGCAGATTTTGTGATAACATAGGTTTAAGAGGTGATAGGTTATGGATAAATTTCTTGAATCAATGGGGCTTGTTACGGGCACTGTAAAAGAACTTGAGGAAGTGAATAACGAGTGCTTTTTAAAGGATACCTGCGACAGGTGTCTTATACCTAACAGAAAAGAAGTTGTAAAGGTTATAAAAGACTTACAGTCCTTGCTTTTCCCCGATTATTTCAAGCATAGCGAAGGTAGTGAAAACGTTCTTTCTCAGACTGAATTAATGCTTAATATTTATAACCGCCTTGCTCAGCAGATAAAGGGTGCTTGTGAATTCAACCACACGGTTATGGATAAAACCCCCGAAGAATTATGCAACGCATTTATAAGCGAACTTCCCCGCGTTAAAAGAATGCTTATTAAGGATATTGAGGCAATTTATGAGGGCGACCCTGCGGCTAAATGCCATCAGGAGGTTCTTATTTGCTACCCCGGTTTTTATGCTATTTCAATATACAGACTTGCAAATGTTCTTTATAACCTGAATGTTCCCCTTATTCCTCGTATTATGACGGAGTTTGCCCACGAAAAAACGGGTATCGATATTCACGCAGGTGCTACAATAGGCGAATATTTCTGTATCGACCACGGTACAGGTATAGTAATCGGTGAAACAACCACTATCGGTAGCCGTGTTAAAATTTATCAGGGTGTTACCTTGGGTGCTAAGAGCTTCAAGGTTGACGAAAACGGTAATCCCGTTAAGAATATCAAGCGTCATCCCGATATCGGCAACAACGTGGTTATTTACGCCAACGCTACAATCCTTGGCGGTGATACTAAAATCGGTGACAATTGCGTTATCGGCGGTAATACCTGGCTTACACATTCCGTTGAAAGCGGTAAGGTTGTTTATTATGATAAATAAAAAATTCGCAGTTCGTTTTTGAACTGCGAATTTTTTTATAACTTTATAGCATCTTTGATTTTGATTTTACCTATGAAGGGGATTTTTAAAAATCCGTTGCATTTATCATCTTCAAAGGTAAGAGTAAGGTCAATTGTTTTTTCGGGTAAAAGTGATGTTGTAGCCTTGGCAATGAGTGTGGTGTCTTCAACCTCTGCCTCGATTATTTCTACGGGCATATCAAAATCCGCGCCCTCAAGGTCGATTTCCATACCGTATTTTTCATCGGAGTATGTAATACCGAATACGGCATCACCCTTGAAAAACATATTGTTTATTTTTGCCTTGTATTTATTTGTTGTATCAATCATATTTTCCCCTCCACTATAATAATTAATTGATAATTCCTGCGGCATAACGCAGGATGGTACTTGCATCGGATGTGTCTACGCCGTCGGTACTGTCAACATTGGCGGTGAGCAACTGCGCATCAGTAATATCGTTTACAAGCCCTGCCGCAATACACAGAGCAAATCTTGCATCGTAGGATGTAACGATACCGTCACCGTCAATATCACCTTTTTTTGAAAAATCATTGTTGTTTATGACTGTAAAGGTACCCAGCTTTTTTGCTTGTGCAGCAACGAAGGGTGTATGGGGTGAGCGCAAAAGTTCAAACGCCCTTGTACCGTTGGTACGGTAAATTTTAGCGGTTGTTATGATAGTATCTTGGGGTAAGTTATTGAATGTTATAACAAGTGAAGAAGACGGCGTGTATTCTATTTCCGTTGCATCTTCTTCTCCGGATGTTTCTTCCTTGAGTAGTAACGAAACGTTGTAGGATAAAATATCATTGTATCTTACGGGTAACAATGCTTTTATTGAATCGGGAGCAACGGGTGTAACCTTCAAAAAAAAGTCTTTATCCAAGGGTAAAATAGCATTAGCATCTATAATGGATATACCTGAGGCTATATCTGTGAATGAACGCTCTTCTTTTATGAGATAGGGTGCGCGGATGCCCAGCTTATAAACATAGTCATAAGCGAATGATTTATTTACACAGTAAATACCGTCCGTGAAATAATATTGCTTTTCGTCCTTTGAGGATAACTCACCTAAAACTGCATCTTCACCGATTATAGATAATGAAGCGGGTAAATGAATTTCTCTTAAACTGTCGCAACCGGCAAGGGCTTTTTTACCCAAAACCTTAAGACAGTCACTCAGTTTTATGTACTCGAGTCCGTCACATTCAAGGAAAGCGCCCTCACTTATGGCGGAAAGAGTATTATACATATTTACCTTTGTAAGGCGGTAAGCACCTGAAAAAGCGTAACCGCCAATGGTGAGCACGGTTTCGGGAATTGTGAAATCGCCTTCAATACCGTTGGGGTAAGCAATAAGGGTAGTCTTATCGTAGTTATAAAGAACACCGTTTTCTGAAAAGTATGATTCGTGGTCGGGTGCAACCTCAATTGCCTTAAGGGAACGGCATTCCGCGAAGGACTGACCCGAAACACTGTTTATATACGTCGGAAGGAAGATGTGGGTGAGATTGGTGCATTCCTTGAAAACGTAAGACGAAAATGTTCTTACCTTGTATCCGCCGAGGGTTTCGGGAATTATAATTTTGCTGTCGGTTCCTTTGTATTTTGTTATAAGAGCCCATTTGGGGTTGTTTTTCGGAGTAGCAATGTACTCGAAATCTTTTTCTGCGGCAATTACGTAACCGTCACTTTCCGTAGAAACTTCCTGAGGGATTTGCTCCTGAGCATTTACACTCGTAGGGATAACAAAGCTCAGAATAAAAACAGTTATAACAAGAAACAAAGCAGTCAGTTTTTTGTTTTTCAATAAATCACATCCAATGCTTTGACAATATTCTAATATACATTATATATTATGAATGTGGCAATTGCAATTGGAATCTTTAAACAATTTTTGAATATTCTTTTATATAAAACGTAAAAAACAAAAAATAAAAAGCAAAGCTCCGAAGAAAACTTCGGAGCTGAATTGCTTTGTGATTAAATTCACTTAGATAGCGCGGGTAACCTTACCGGAGCGCAAGCAGCGTGTGCAAGCATAAACTCT
>JAZNVE010000134.1:0-6599 GCA_045592665.1 Acutalibacteraceae bacterium | reverse complement strand
CAAAAAGGGGACTGTAAAAAACATTCGTTTTTTACAGCCCCTACAAATTAATTAATATTTAAAATCCTTAATTATAACGGTGCTCAAAAGCTCCTGGCGTTCAAGACCTATTATACCTATACCGACCACATCACCGGAGCCCTTTATACTAACATTTGCAAACTGATTAAGACTGACTACCTGTAATGTATCGGGATTAAATTCAAGTTCAACGGAGCAATCGTGGTATCTGAGAGAATACTTGATATCACGTGCAAAAACCGTAACTATGGGATGATAAACCGTTCCGTCTATACGCTCCTTTGACATTGGCGAAAATACAGCGCCTGTGTAGCTTGGTGCTACATTTGCATTTTCGGCAATGGGTTCGGGATTATCCTCACTGACGAGAACAAAGGTCATTTTAACATTACCATTAGGCAGAACCTTGTAGGTGTAGCTTTCAATTCCGTTGGGGTCAGTAAGATACGAACCTTTTTCGCGGGAGAACACGGGGAAAAATGACATATCCGCATCACCCTTTTCGTGTATGTAAGGCTCTTTTTCCGCTGTTTCCTTGGGAACAAAAACACCTAAATCTTCAACAAAGCCAAATAGCTTGTTAATGGCTTCTTCGCTTACATTTTCCTCACCTTGTGAAATAACTCGGTTTTCCTCGCCACCGGGAAGCTCCTGGTATTCAATTTTTGTAAAGCCGGGCTTGTCCGCCTTAGCTTTATTCATAACCATTGCATATATATTAACTATATCGGCCTTTGTTTTGTTGGTATCGAGAAAATTGTTTACAGTTTGTGTAACATTCTCGTTAGTATTACCCTGATATTGCTGATTCGTGTTACCATTGTTGACAACGGGCATACTGTTATTCTGTGAATTATTAACATTTTGGTTGTTACCGTTTACGTTGTTAACATAACCGTTATCGGGAACAACAACCATATCACCGTTTGAATCCTGTACTACAATATTCTGATTATTGCCATCATCATATACAACATCATTATTCTCAGTTTTGATTAATGTGCCGTTTTTATTTTCATCGGCAATAACACCGACCACAACCATGCTGATATAACCGCTTATGGCGAGTAATATACTTAAACCTACGCAACCAACTATAAAACCAACTTTTCTTTTGCCTTTTTTCATAATAACCTACCTTAAATAATATCTACATTAAGATTATCCTAAAACTGCAAAAAAGTCAATAAAATTAACATATATATAACAAAAACCCGACTCTTTCGAGTCGGTTAATGTTTTGTATCTTAATATACGAAATCGTAGTACTCAGCGTTGAATGAAAGTGCACCGGAAGCACTAAGGCTACCTGCAACTGCCTGAACGTCAGCAACGATATCGCCAACACCATAGTGAACAATCTTGATGAATTTACCATCAGAAGTCATTGTAGCTGTGATTGTGTAATCGGTATATGTAATAGTACCATCAACACTCTTAACAAGAGCTTTAACTGTATCATTATTTGCAACTTCGTTAAGAACATCCTTGAAGTCAAGGAATTCTCTTGACATTAACTGAAGACCATCGGGCTCGTCATAAGAGGGGTTAACAAACTCAGTTAAAACGATTGTAACAACATAGTTGTCGCCATCCTTCTGAGCTGTTGCGCTCTTGATGTACTGCTGTGAGCAATTACTTGCGGGCATTCTGTTCTTAGCATCGTCAGAGCCCTTGGGACAGTCATTAACAGTTGCCGCATATTTTTCTGTCATGAAACCGGCAATAAGGTCTGTAAGAGGACCTGCAAGGAACTGTAACTTATCAAGAGTAAGCTGACCTTCAACTGCCTGCCAACCGATTTTCTTGTAACCTGCGTTACCCTTTGTATGGATTTCGTTAGCATACTTTGAGTAGAATGCAAAAGGATCTGCGATAACGGGATCGTTTGCATCAGCACCCTGTTGCTGAGTGCCCTGCTGCTGTGTACCCTGCTGCTGTGTACCCTGCTGCTGTGTACCCTGCTGCTGAGTGCCTTGCTGCTGTGTACCCTGCTGCTGTGTACCCTGCTGCTGAGTGCCCTGCTGCTGAGGAACAACAGTGTTCGTGTTTGTATTGTTTGTGCTGGTTTCACCGTTGTTGTTTGCAGCCTGTTCGCCTGCAACGGGAGTGCCACCACCAACAAAGAGCATAACAACTGAAGCAACAGAAACTGCGTTACTTGTGAAGAGTGTGAAGAGAAGTGCTATACTGAGGATGATAGCAATAACCTTCATATCAGCGTTTTTCATTTGGTATAATACCCCTTTCACTATGCGCCCCAATAGGGCAACATAACATTCTTTTTCAATATCTTAAGATTAACTCAAACCGTCAAAAAAGTCAAGCATATTTTTGTTCAAATGCTACACAATACTTTAAATTCGTCAAAAAGCCGAAAAAATATTACATTTTTTGTGTATTCCATATATCCTTTGCATATTCATTTATTGCTCGATCTGCGGCAAATCTGCCGGAACCCGCAATATTCAGAAGAGACATTTGATTCCATTTCTTTTTATCAAGGAATATTTCACGTACTCTCTTTTGAGCTCTTTGGTAATCGGCAAAATCAGCAAGAACCATAAATGGATCGTAATGAATAATTGTACCCGAAATATCCGAAAAATCCTTACCGTCAATTCCACCGCGGGAAATAAAGTCAAGAACCTTACGAAGCTCGGGATTATTGTTGTAATAGTTCTGAGGATTGTAGCCGTTCTTTTTAAGGTCTGCTACTTCGTTAGCACGCATACCGAAAAGGAACATATTGTCGTCCCCTACTGCCTCGTGAATTTCAACGTTCGCACCGTCAAGAGTACCGATAGTAATCGCACCGTTCATCATAAGCTTCATATTACCCGTACCGCTTGCCTCTTTACCTGCAAGTGAAATCTGCTCGGAAACATCCGCCGCAGGCATAAGTCTTTCGGCATTTGTAACATTATAATCCTCAACATAAAGAACCTTGAGTCTGCCCCTTACATCCGGGTCTTTGTCAATCATTTCACCGAGAGCAAGAATCATACTTATAATACGCTGAGCAACATAGTAACCGGGAGCCGCTTTAGCACCGAAAATATATGTTTTGGGAACAAAGTCTCCGTCGGGATTCTCTTTAATAGCGAGATATTCCGAAACAATATTAAGCGCATTAAGATGCTGACGTTTATATTCGTGAAGACGTTTAACCTGAACATCAAAAATTGAGTTTGTGTCAAGCTTTGCACCGGTTGTTTTATAGATATGCTTTGCAAAAGCCTCTTTGTTTGCTTTCTTGATTTCACCTATTTTTTCAAGCACTTCGTCATTATCCTTAAATGCAGCAAGCTTTGAAAGATGCTCCGCATCATAAACAAACTTATCGTCACCAAGAAGCTCTTTGATATACTTTGTAAGATTGGGGTTAGCCTGACAAAGCCAACGTCTGTGGGCAATACCGTTTGTAACATTGGTAAACTTATCGGGTGTAAGCTTATAGAAATCGTTAAAAAGTGAATCCTTGAGAATCTGACTGTGAAGCGCAGAAACACCGTTCACGCTGTGACAAGCAGCAACACAAAGGTTAGCCATACGAACGGCGCCACCTGAAATAATCGCGGTACGCTCAACATAATCTGCATCGTGGGTACTCTCCCACACATAGGCACGGAAACGGTTGTCAATCTCTTTAATTATATCGTATACACGGGGAATGAGACGTTTGACAAGCTCTTCGCTCCAACATTCAAGAGCCTCGCTCATAACTGTATGGTTAGTATAAGCAACGGTATTTGTAACAAGACGCCAAGCATCATCCCAACCGTAACCGCATTCATCAAGAAGAATACGCATAAGCTCAGGAATCGCCATTGTGGGATGTGTATCGTTAATATGGATTGCAAGCTTTTCGGGAAGATTGTCAACAGTACCGTACTCACGAAGATGATGACGGACAATATCCTGCACGGATGCGGATACGAGGAAATATTGCTGACGGAGTCTTAAGGACTTGCCTTCGGGATGATTATCCATAGGATAGAGGACCTTACTGATAACCTCAGCCATTGCCTGACGTTCCATAGAACGCATAAAGTCACCTTGGTTAAATGACTTCATATCAAACTCGGGGGCTCTCGCACTCCAGAGACGAAGAACGCTGATACCTTTGCCGTCCTTACCGGCAACGAACATATCATAAGGTACAGCTTGAATAACATTACCGTCCTCAATTTCAACGTGATGATACTGATTATCCCAAATTTCTTTAACTCTACCCTCAAAGCAAACATTTACCGCACTGCTTTCACGTGGTGCAAGCCACACCTCGCCACCGGGGAGCCAGTTATCGGGAAGCTCAGTCTGTCTGCCCTCAACAAGCTTTTGACGGAAAATACCATACTCGTAAAGAATAGAATAACCTCTTGCGGGGTAGCCCTGAGTTGCAAGGCCGTCAAGATAACAAGCCGCAAGTCTGCCGAGACCGCCGTTACCGAGACCTGCATCAGGTTCACACTCATAAAGTGCATCTAATTTAATACCATAATCCTTAAGAACATTCTTGAATGTATCCGTAAGATTAAGGTTATAAAGAGTATTTTTAAGGGAACGACCCATAAGGAACTCCATTGAAAGGTAGCAAATACGCTTCTTACCCTCGTCGTCAACCTTTCTGGAAAACTCGGCTCTACCCTGTGCCATCATATCGCGTACTATCATAGCAATAGCCTTGTAGTACTGTTCATAAGTAGCATTCTCGGTGGATATGCCGAAATAATGAAGGAGTTTATTTTCAAGCATTTCTTTCGCTTGGCTCTTTGTAAGCTTATAATTCATACAAAACCTCCAAAAACTTTTATAAAAATATAGTTTTTACACTATCTGATTATACATATTACACTAAAAATACGCTAAAATCAACACTAAGTAGAAAGAAAAAGTGAATAATATATTATTGGCATTTTTGGAAGAAATAACATAAACGAAGAACAATTAGGAGTGAGGAGTTAGGAGTTAGGAGTTTCGGGGCTAACGCCGATTATAAATGCAAAATGCAGAATGCAGAATACAGAATGCAAAATTATCGGGGCTTACGCCAAATTATAGATAAAGTAGTTGTAATGCGAAGCCTCGCCCTCCTGCCGCTTGCGGGAGGAAGGGGAACCACCGTCAGGTGGTGAGAGGTCCTTATGAGTCTGTTTTATATTCTAAGTATGGGGACCCTCCACCGTCCGTTTGGCTATATAATAAAATATACTTGCTGTCACGTTTATAACTTAATTGTATTTTCTTTCTTTTGAAATGACGGTCCCCCTCCCTCCTGAAGCAGGGAGGCGAGGCTTCGCGCATTTTTTAATTTTTTCCATAAGCTGCCAAGTTGGTTCAAAAGTACGAATTATTATGTTTACAAAAAACCAAATCGGAGCGATGGAGACCAAACGGGACAAAGCCACAGCCCCTACGGAACTATAATCAGATAAAAGCAAAAATGATATCCCGTAGGATATCATTTTTACTTGAAGACTCGTCATAATTTCATACAAATGCACCCTCTTTCATAGTCAGGGGGTGCATTTCACTTCTCTTCGCATAACAAAACAGGATTAAAGACTTTTAATATAGTTGCATATCCGACAATGCGGGCGCCTTCTTGAATATTGATCCTTTTACCAACCCATAAACAATTTGGATAAGCTTCCGGGGTAATAAAGGTTATTGTGCCTTTGGCTGTTCCATTTGGTGAGACAGTCCGGACTTCATAATAATGATGAACACCGGTAGTCAAGTAACCATCCATTACCAAATGATCAGGGCGATAACCATCTGCTGCAGGGGTTCTTCTTGTTCCATTAAACTCAAATAAAACTTCAACATCCGGAACTATACTCAAATCAACCGCCTCCTTTTCATCATTATACCATAAACCCCACCATCTTTCAACGATTTAAAACGAGTGAAATATTTGCCTTACGGCAAATGTGAAACAATTTACTTTGCTTCGCAAACAACCGATTGTGTTCGGCTTCGCCGAGTGGAGTTCGAGTCTCTCCACTAACTTTTTACACAAAAGAAAAAAGATATCCCGAAGGATATCCTTTTTTCTTGGCGCAGAAGGAGAGACTCGAAGTTGCCTGCAACCCCTCTTGCGGTACCCAAAATCGTTGGTCGCTCCTGCTCGTCGCTAACGATTTTGACCGCTACGCCAACTCACACTCCCTGCATCCGCCACCGGCGGCGGTCGTGTTCCTTGCCCGCGCCTTCGTCTCTCGAGTTCGAGTTTCATTATGTATAAAACAAAAAAGATATCCCAGAGGGATATCTTTTTTGTTTGGCGCAGAAGGAGAGACTCGAACTCTCGCGCCGGTTTCCCGACCTACGCCCTTAGCAGGGGCGCCTCGTCACCAACTTGAGTACTTCTGCATTGGTAACTGAATACGGATATTCAATTGTCCTCAAAAGAGGTGGCGCAGAGAGTGGGATTCGAACCCACGGTACGTTGCCGTACGACGGTTTTCAAGACCGTTCCGTTATAACCACTTCGGTATCTCTCCAAGTGCCTTAATATATTATCACACCAAAACCCCTTTGTCAACACCTTTTTTAAATAAATATATAGATTT
>JAZNVE010000133.1:0-15886 GCA_045592665.1 Acutalibacteraceae bacterium | reverse complement strand
AAGCCTGCACCTGCAGAAACTTTAAGGTTTCTGACAGTAACGCGGAAGTTTTCGGGAGCACCCAATTTTAAGGGGTCATCAGAGAAGCTGTACTGGGTTTTAGCAACACAGATGGGTAAATTACCGAAGCCGTCGGCTTTGAGTGAATCAAGTTGTTTTTTTGCATTGGTTGTAAAGTCAACACCGTCACCGCCGTAAACTTTAGTAACAATTGCTTCAATTTTTTCTTCGATAGATGCATCGGTTTCGTATGAGAAGGTAAAGTTTGAGTTGTCCTCTTCCTCACAAAGGCGTACAACCTCTTTTGCAAGTTCGGTACCACCCTTACCGCCGTCTGCCCAAACAGTTGAAAGAACAGTATTTACACCTAATTCTTTACACTTAGCAATAATGAAATCTATTTCGTTATCTGTATCTGTGGGGAAACGGTTAACCGCAACAACACAGGGAAGCTTATAAACATTTTTGATATTTGAAACGTGGCGAAGAAGGTTGGGAATACCTTTTTCGAGGGCTTCGAGATTCTCTTCACCTAACTGGTCCTTCTTAAGACCACCGTGCATTTTAAGAGCTCTTACAGTTGCAACTACAACCACTGCAGATGGTGTAAGATTTGCGGCACGACATTTGATATCGAGGAATTTTTCAGCACCTAAATCTGCACCGAAACCTGCCTCGGTAATAGCATAATCACCTGTTGACATTGCCATTTTTGTAGCAAGAACAGTATTACAACCGTGAGCAATGTTAGCGAAAGGACCACCGTGTACAAAAGCAGGGGTACCCTCAAGAGTCTGTACAAGGTTGGGTTTAACCGCATCCACAAGAAGAGCAGTCATAGCACCCTGAGCCTTAATATCGCCACAGGTAACGGGTTTACCGCTGTAATCATAAGCAACAACAATTCTTGCAAGTCTTTCTTTAAGGTCTGTAACAGATGTAGCAAGGCAGAAAACCGCCATAATTTCACTGGCAACAGTAATATCGAAGCCGTCTTCACGGGGCACGCCATTCATTTTACCGCCGAGACCGTTAATAACATTACGAAGCTGACGGTCATTCATATCAACGCAACGTTTCCAGGTAATTCTCTTAACATCAATACCGAGAGCATTACCCTGTTGGATATGGTTATCGAGCATAGCTGCGAGAAGATTATTTGCGGCACCGATTGCGTGGAAGTCACCTGTGAAATGAAGGTTAATATCTTCCATAGGTACAACCTGAGCATATCCGCCACCTGCGGCACCGCCCTTAATACCGAAAACAGGACCTAATGAAGGCTCACGAAGAGCAACTGTGGTTTTATAACCCAAAAGGTTCATTGCATCCGCAAGACCGATTGTGGTGGTGGTTTTACCTTCACCGGCAGGAGTCGGGGTGATTGCGGTTACAAGAACAAGCTTGCCTTGTTTTTTACACTCTTTAATATATGATAAGTCGATTTTTGCTTTATATCTTCCGTAGGGTTCAAGATATTCGTCACCCACGCCCACTTTAGCGGCAATTTCGCCAATGGGTTTCATTTTACATCTCTGCGCAATTTCAATGTCTGTAAGATAAGCCATAACTCATTTCTCCTCAACTATATTTAATTTATCACGGCATAATTCTTTGAAAAACTCAAAATTCTCTTCACCGCAAATATCAATGTGAAACATAAGTTGCCCCTGATATTCGTCAAACAATTTCTGCTTGGCTTTGGGGTTACTTGTTTTTTCGATTTTTTCAATAAGCTCATTGAAGGTCTCATAAATAAAACCTCTTATGATTTTATCCTTCCGACTCAGTATATCCTCCAACTGTTCCGTCGGGGTATGACCTTCAAATCTCCAATATGGTTCAATCTTCTGAAGATTTTCGGTGCTCGATATTAAATCCTTCAAGGACTGAAAAAACACCTGCGGATGCTTTGTGGTATTAACATTATGAGCCGCATTAGAACCAATTTTAATATTCTTTACTACAAAGTTATTTGTAGCGGTTACCAATAGCTCGTGCTTTAACATCTTCCTCGTAACGGGAATATTAGAAACAATCTTTTGTAATGCTATTCTCTCGTCCCTGTCATATTCACGCGGGCGAAAAACATAGCCTTGTTCTTCCGTTTTTTTCTTCTTTTTAAAAAGCATAATTAATATACAACCTTCACCTTGATACCGCTTGAATAATAACTGCTTCGCGTTGAGCCGTTATAAGCTCTTACGGTATAAATATATGTAGCGCCCTTTTTGGCGGTCTTATCGGTAAATGTTGCGGTAGCACCGTTTTTAACATTACCCACAAGCACCCAGCCACCGTTAACGGTTTTACGATAGATATAATAACCCTTAGCACCGCTTATGGTGTTATATTTCACATTTACCCCCGAACGCGTACTACGAGAGGAGGAAATTTTGGGCGTTGTTAAAAACATTATTGTTTCGCCGTCAACGTCGTGGGCACTGCAATAGCTACCGCTTATGGCTTTAACCGTGTAGGTATAATTCTGACCGCTTTTAACGTTCTTATCTGTATATGAAAGGGTTGAACCACCTGAAAGCTTGGCAATTCTTGTCCAACCGCCCGAGGAATTTTTACGGTAAAGGTAATAGCCCGAAGCCCCTGCACATTTATTCCAGGACACCTTAACACCTGCACCAACATTAGCTACTTTAACAGTAGGAGTTGCAAGAGATTTTATAGCTGTACCCGATTTTTCATATGCGCTGTACGTTCTCTCAAAAACCGCCCTTACCGTATAAAAATATGTTCCGCCACGTTTCGCGGTTGTATCGGTAAAAGACTTCTTATCGCCATCAACCTCATTAAGTAATTCCCAGCCTGTTGTTGAAGTTTTTCGATAAACACGATAAGACCCCGCATTTTCCACCGGGTTCCATTTAACTGCAACACCGTTTTTATTATTTGATACGGTAAACTCAGGACTTGCTATATACACTACACCCAAACCATCCGGGTCAAAGCTACTTGTACCGTCACCATCGTAGGCGCGTATTGTATACAAATACTGCTGACCGCTTTGAGCAGTTTTATCAAAATATTTGGTGTTTTTTCCTGAAACGTAAGTGAGCCTTGTCCAGGAGGCTTCTGTCGGGAGCTTTCGATAAACGTAATAACGTGTGGTGCCCTCTACCCCTTGCCAGCTCACACTCAGTCCGCCTATTTCGTTAGTCACGGACTTAAGCTCAGGTGTTTTAA
This sequence comes from Acutalibacteraceae bacterium, assembly GCA_045592665.1. Taxonomy (GTDB): domain Bacteria; phylum Bacillota; class Clostridia; order Oscillospirales; family Acutalibacteraceae; genus DTU089. The sequence continues at coordinate 12,685 of JAZNVE010000133.1, read as the reverse complement.
CATAGTGACAGGTAATACCGTTTTTATCAAAATGCTTATAGCCCGAGTAATAGCAAACCTCCATTGCATAGGTATTATCCTCACCATTGACAGCATTTACATCTGTATAGCTTGTATAATCACTTGTCAGAGTCGTAAGCTTATCCCAGCTATTACCGGATTTACGGTAAATATTACAATGGGAAACCTCATAGGAAAAGCTCCACTTTAAAAGAACACCCGTCCGGCTGTTTTGGGCACTCAAAAGCTCCGAGGACTTAACGTATTTAACTCCAAAATTCTTAGCATAATTTTCACCTGCTGAGCCTGTAGGAGCGTATAAGCTGAATCTGTCATCCACATAGCACACCGTAAATGCATCCACTCCGAAGCCTGTAAGATTTGCATAGGTTTCAAAATTCAAGTCGTTAATCGAAGTGTATGAAATACCTTTGTAATCGAGCATTGCTTCAAGACCCGCATAATCGTAGCCGTAAACATACCCCAATGCACAAAATCCTAAATAATCAACGGAAGCAGGAAGCTGAACGTTTTTCAAAGAATCGCAAGCAAGAAATGCACTGTCATATATTTCCTTTACGCCATTTTCAATAATAACACCCGTAAGCTCAGAGCAACCTGCAAAAGCCATATTTTTTATTGATTTAATATGTGAGGGAATTGTTATTGAGCTGATGGAGCAATTTGAAAAAGCATATCTCCCGATAGATGTAACGGTTGACGGAAAGCTGAAGCCGGTCCATTTTTCACCGGTATAATTTTCGGGTGCTACCAAAACAAGCTCGGTCATATCCTTAGAATATATATTCCCCTTATAGCTTTTGTAATACGGATTGGATGAAGAAACAGTAAATGATTTTATGGGTGAACCCACAAACACATCAGCATTAACATCCCGCATTTTTGCAGGGATGTTGAAGCTTTCAATCGCTGTATAAGAGAATGCTCCCTCACCCACAAATTCTATGCTCGCCGGAAGTGTAACCTCCGCAAGCTTAATTTCCCCTGCAAAGGCATTGGACATAATACTCTTTACACCGTCTTCTATTGTAACTTCAGTAATATAATAGCCTGCACTTTGCTGTGCCGAGAACCAGTCATCCTCAGTACCGTTAGGCATATAGCCGTTGCCCCATATTCTGAGAGAGGCGCCCTCTGTGCCATCGGGGTTATATGTGTAAGACCAATTAATTACACCGTTGTCGGGGGATGATGTATCTTGCATTGTGCCCGTAACCGTAACATCACCGCTTGCGGCATTTGCAGAAACAGCCAAAGACGAAAGCATACAAAAAACTAACAGCAATGAATTTACGGATATTAAAATTCTTCGTTTCATAGCAAACCTCCGCATTTTAATAATTATAATACAATATTATACTTTTATTTGCTGTAAATGTCAATAAAAACAACGAGTGCACCAAACAGGATTCAAGAACAAAAATCCAAAACGTACACTCGTTTTTTAACATCATTGTGAGGTTGTTATTGTCAATGTCTCATTCTCATAGGCACAAACAAGCTTATCTCCCGGTTTGATATCACCCTTAAGATACTTTTCGGCCAAAAAATCCTCTATTTCCGATGTCACAACCCGTCTTAACGGTCTTGCACCATAAACCGGGTCATAACCTTTTTTATTAAGCATATTAACTACACTCTCATTAAATGTTATATCAATATCATCTGTTTTACATCTTTGAGAAAGTTCTCTCAGCATCCGCTGGGCAATTTCACGTATTTCTGCCTCTGACAAAGGTGTAAAAATAATCATTTCATCTATTCTGTTTATAAACTCGGGCTTAAAAAAGCTTTTCACTTCATCCGTAACCAATTTCTTTATTCTTTCATGGGAGTTACGTTGCAAAGATTCATCAGTAAAACCCATTGCTTTTTTATTTTCTGATATAAGCTTAGCACCTATATTGGAGGTCATAACAAGAACACAGTTTTTAAAATCTGCTTTCCTACCGTTAGAATCGGTTAAAATGCCATCCTCCAATATCTGCAAGAGGATATTGAAAACTTCTGTGTCCGCTTTTTCAAGCTCATCAAACAGCACTATTGAATACGGATGGCGACGGATTTTTTCAGTCAATTGACCGCCCTCATCAAATCCCACATAACCCGGTGGTGAACCTACAAGCTTGGAGACGGAGTGTTTTTCCATATATTCGGACATATCGAACCTTATTATATTTTGTTCCGAGCCAAAAAGACACTCCGCAAGGGCTTTCGTAAGCTCCGTTTTACCTACACCGGTGGGACCGAGAAACAGAAATGAACCAATTGGTCTTTTCGGGTTTTTAAATACGGAGCGTCCCCTCCTTACGGCTTTAGAAACAGCGGTAACCGCCTCCTTCTGACCGACAATACGCTCATGAATAATAGACTCAAGATTCAGCAATCTTTCACTTTCCTCCTGCGTGAGTCTCGAAACAGGAACACCCGTCCAGGTTGACACAACAGATGCTATATCCCCGGCTGTAACAAGGTGTTTCTGTTCCCCAACAGAATCCTGCCACATTTGCTTTTTTGTTCTGTAAGCACCTACAAGTTCTTTTTCCTCATCCCTGAGTTTAGCCGCACCCTCAAAATCCTGAGCATCTATTGCCTTATACTTCCTGTCACCTATCTTTTTTATGCGGTTTTCCATTTCCGTTATTTCCTCAGGTGGCGTAAAGCCCTTAAGCCTAAGTCGTGAAGAAGCCTCATCAATTAAATCAATAGCCTTATCAGGTAAAAATCTGTCGGGTATATATCTGCTGCTCAAATTAACCGCCGCTGACATTGCCTCGTCGGTTATTCTTACACCGTGGTGTTTTTCATAGAGTTCCTTTAGACCTTTAATCATAAGAAGTGCATTTTTAGGTGTAGGCTCCTCAACATTCACTGTCTGAAACCGTCTTTCCAGAGCCGCATCCTTCTCAATATACTTACGATACTCGTTAATTGTGGTAGCACCTACTACCTGCAACTCCCCTCTTGCCAGAAAGGGCTTTAATATATTGGCAGCATCCACCGCCCCCTCAGCAGAACCCGCACCCACAATGTTATGAAGCTCATCTATAAACAGTATCACATTTCCGTCTTTGGACACTTCCTCAATTATGGTTTTCACCCTCTCTTCAAAGTCACCGCGATACTTTGTTCCCGCAACCATACAGGTTAAATCCACACTAACCACCCTTTTGTTTTTTAACAATTCCGGAACACTACCGTTAGCTATACATAGGGCAAGCCCCTCGGCAACAGCCGTTTTGCCCACCCCGGGCTCACCTATAAGACAAGGGTTGTTTTTAGTTCTTCTGCAAAGAATTTCAATAACTCTTTCTATTTCATTATCTCTGCCGATAACAGGATCTATTTCTCCGTTGCCCGCAAGCTCAGTTAAATCGCGTCCATATTTATCAAGCACAGTTTTGTTTGCTTTTGAATAGGTATTCTTCTTGTTTTCTGTGGTTGCGCCGTCAGCAGAACATCCGTTAATCAAATCATAAGTGTTAACCCCTAAATTACCAAGAATCTTACAACCGGCACAGTTGGGCTCACGCACAAGAGCAGTCAATATCTGCTCCGTGCCCGCCTCACCGGAGGGTTCACCCCTACCCAAAACCAGTGCATTTTCAATTATTTTACGACATCGGGGTGTTATATCGTCCGGAGTAAGATTGGTTGGCATTCCCATACCTACCAGGGCTTTTATCTGATCTTCTGCCTTTTTAAAATTAACTTTTCTGATATTGAGCACAGCCGCAGAAACTGAGCGAGAATCGGATAAAAGCCCCAACAGAATATGCTCACTTCCAATATAGGTGTGCCCAAGATTTTCCGCTGACTCCACGGCACAATTAAGGGCATTATTTGCACTATCGGTAAAACCGGTAAATTTATACATAAACTATCACTCTAATCATTTTTTGTTACAGCAAGGGTAAGCACGGTCATATCGTCATTTTTCTCCGGTTGGCTACGCCTTATATTTTCACAAAGCTCAGCAGTAAAATTACGAACATTACCGTTATTGAATTTTTTTAATTGTTTTTTCATATACAATTCATCTTCCTCACGCACACCGTCGGAATGCATCAATATTATGTCACCGTTACTCAACATTCCGCATCCCGTACCCGTCTCTACATTACTCAGAATACCTAACGGAACAGAGCAAAAACCCACATCGGTTATTTTCCCATTACATTTAACCGAGCTGTTTGCAGCACCGCATTTATAAAACTCTGCCCTGCCGGTAAATAAATCAAACACCACCAAATCCAAGGTAACCGAGCATTCATCCCCGGACTTTGATATCAGAGATGTGTTCACCGTGTTTATTGATGCATTTATTCCGAAGCCTGATTTTATCAGTTTTTCGAGCAGAGAAACCGCTAAATTAGATGACAGAGCCGCTTTGGTTCCGGTCCCCATACCGTCACAAATAATTGCGTAAAAATAACCGTTATTATCCTGAAATGTTGTAAAAGAATCTCCTGAATACTTCTCGCCGTTTGCGTTGAACTGAATCCCCGCACTAACGATTTTATACTCAGCTTTTTCTTTATAAATAAACTTTGCAGCAGTTGTATCAGACTCAATTTCAGGAAGCTCGAAATCTTTTTTGCAAAGCATTTTAATCTGCTCACTCAAAGGTTTTACAAGAGATTTGTCATAGGGGATTTTCACCTTCAATTCAACAGTCATTTTCTCCATTGTGTTTATTACACAACAGGCTTCAAGGGCTTCAAAGCCACAGGAGGTGGCTACGGAACGAACCATCGTCGCAGTATCCATATCAAATTTAATATCGTCGTTAATGCCCTCACAAAGGGAGTCAAGCAAAGAGGACACATTGACAAACTGTTCCGCCGCAAGATTATATATTTCCCGTACTCTGTTCTGATTACTTTCGCGAATCTTGAAATCCGTGTACATTTTATTGAAATTACTGGCCACGTTTTCCGAACGAATGCAAAAAGACGTAAACTGCTGAGGAAGTGTCTTATGTTCAAGATAAACACCATTCTTTTTTAGTTCAAGTAGACTTTTAAATGTCTTGTCCGATTGTTCAAAGCTCTCACCCCAACAAACATCGTACAATCCGCAAGAACCGCAAATCTGTTCTTTGGTTTTTTGACAAATAAAATTAACATCACGTCTCTCACCTTTTTCAAGAACCCTGTTAACATCTGTAAGGGATATACAAATCTCTGCGGAGGTTTGTGATGCTTTTTTCAGTTTTCCTACGATATCACTTTTGACAGATTCAACAACAGGTGAAACCACCGAGGGCAAAAAAACAGCTTCAAGCTGCTTGTTGAATTTTTGAGTAAGAATCATAAAAAGCACACCGGAAAACGCTGTCTCAATTGCAAGTGGAATTATGTTTTCGAAGGTACCTGTTAAAGTCAGCACCGCAAAACCCGACAATACAAACGCCATAAATGATGCTATTCGTCCCAAGCCTGAAAAAGCACCTGCCAACAATCCCCCTAAAGAATAGAAGGTTATAACAGACACATCGGAAGTGCTTAGCCCAAGGGCAATACCCGTACAGATACCGACAATAGCGCCCCCCGCCTCTTTAGCGTAAAAACCACACACAAGAATTATAACCACCGTTATAATGTGCACCGGATAAACACCCGAAACACTCACATTTCGTAAGGATAAAAGAAGCAGGGATAAGCTTATAACGAGGGAGGTTGCTTTTTTGGAGGTCAACATTTTAAGACCGCCTTTTATCGTAATTATTTCTGTGCTTCTTGCAAAAAGAAAAGCACAGCAACCGCCTATCACACTCTCGGATACTGTAAGCACAACCGACGACAAATTAACGTCACCCGAAAAAACAAGCGCAAAACCCGTTACCGAAACACAAAGAAATGTAACAACCACCGGTGTATATACACTTGCTCTTATTTGTTTAAAAACCTTAAGTGCACCTAAAATCACACAAAGTGCAAGGATTGAAGAAGTATACCTTAAGGCACTTATGGAATCCAAGGAAATAAAATAACCTGCTGTTGCACCCAAAGCAGCGGATAAAGTGTATTTTTCAGGGACACTTGCAACAAAAGCTACTCCAAAAGGCGAAAAATCACCATTTAAGCCCGATAAACTGAACAATATCCCTATACACAGACAACATAAATGTTCCGCCAATTTTTTGAGCGTTTTTTTAAGCGTTATATCCTCTTTTACACTAACCCCCACGTTCTTTTGTAATACACCCATAATTTAACTCCTGTATAAAGTTTTTATAAATTTTACAAGAAACGAAGTAAAATTTGTGTCACATTGTAATGTAGAATAAAGCTATATTGTGTCGCTACAAGGGATTTATCATAAAAATATCTACAAATTTACCAATACATGCGAGAAAAAGTGTATTTTTGTGCCTGTAAAAACCCAAAAATGTAATTATCCTTCTTTTTTTAAAAATTTCTTAATAAAAATGAATTATTATATAGCAATTATTAGAAAAGTATGCTATTATATAGTGTATTTTAAAATAGATGATTATGTCGTATTTTTGCGACACTTGAGAAGGAGAAAAGAATGTTACCAGCACCTAAAGAAATCAACTGCTATGATTACCTTAAAGAGTGCACATCAATTTACGATGACGTGTGGATGATGCAACATTTCGGTGTCAAGTACAGAAAATCCGAGATTTTCAGAGATATCGAGGCTCTTGCTTCATATTTTCAAAATGATTTAGGATTAAAACAGGGTGATGTTTACACCGTGTTTATGCCCACCACCGTTCAGAGCATAATTGCTTTTTACGCTCTTAACAGTATCGGTGTTATCGTAAATATGATTCACCCCCTTATGGCTACGGACTTTTTGAAGGAACAGCTTGAAGCAGTACATGCCAAAGGCGTTATGGTTCTTGATTTACTCTCAAAGGACCACGTTGACACAATTAACAATAGCGGTTTACCCTGTGTTGTATGTCGCAGTTCCGATTATTCAAACGGCTTCAAAAAATTCGGAACTAAAATTGGCGAAGGTCTTATTAAAGCCATTTTCCCAAAATTCAAAAAAGCAACATACTACAAAGATGCGTTAAACTATGACAAAAAGCCCGTTTTCTCAACAAATAATGTTGATGAATCCGCCGTTTACCTTAATGGTGGCGGTACAACCGGCAAGAGCAAAACAATTAAACTTACCTCACGAGCAATAAATGAATTGGTTTACAGAGTTTCCGACCTTGATGAAATTCACGACCCGGGTAACGAGGCTGAAGTTATCGTACTTCCCCTCTTCCATTGCTTTGGTCTTTGCGTTGCAGTTCATATGGCTCTTTGCAACAGTGCAAGAATTATACCTATGATGCAGTTTGATGCCCGTATCTTCATTAACCTTATGAAGAAAAATAAGGTTGTTGGTATCGTTGGTATTCCCCTTATGTTCCAGAAACTTATGCGTCAGAAAGGGTTTGACGGTCCCCACCTTAAGAATATGCGAATTATGTTCTGTGGCGGTGATGATGTTTCCGAAGCATTCATTCAGGAATTTAACACTCATTTCGAAAAATGGGGTTCAGACGCAAGATTACGTCAGGGCTACGGTCTTACCGAAATCGCTTCAGTATGTTGTACAAATACAAACAACGACAACCGCGATGGCTCCATTGGTAAAGCCCTCAGGGGTGTTAACATCGAAATCTGGGATGATGACAAAAACTCCTTACCCGATGGTGAAATCGGCGAAATTGTTATCTCGGGTCCCACGATAATGAGCGGTTACTACACCGACGGCGAAGAAAGCGACGATTACGGTCTATATACTGACGAAAACGGCGTTAAGTGGGTACTTTCAGGTGACCTTGGTTACAAGGATGAGGACGGATACTTCCACTTCTCAGGCAGAAAGAAACGCCTTATTCTTATAGCCGGTTACAACGTATACCCCACCGATATTGAGAAAGTTGTGGGTGATTTACCCTATATCAAAGATTGTTGTGCGGTACAAGGCTACAACGAGGCAGGTAAACCCCTTGTAAGACTTTACGCTTCACTTTTTGAAAATGGTGATGAAGAAAAATACAAGGAAGAAATTTGTGAACTTTGTCTTAAGAATTTCTCAAAATACTATGTACCAAGAGACATTATCTTCCTTGAGGATTTACCCCAGACACCCCTTATGAAAATCGACTTTATGAAGCTTACAAAAGCCGATGCAAATAAGGCAAGAGAAACAAAAAAAGTTGACTAAAAAATTACGGTTGCTACCATTCAGGTAACAACCGTTTTTTGTTTAGTATATTAATATTTTTGGGTTATCAGCAGGATTCAACCACTTGAGTATGGAAACAATTGTTTCTTCGTCAGCGGCAACGCAACCGGCGGTGTATTTATAACCCACGTGCAAAAATATAGCAGAGCCATTATTTTTTACTATCGGGTCCGTATTGTAATTAATAACCGCACCGTAAATGTACTCATCATACGACCACATTTTTTCGGCAGAATCCCATTGTATTTTCTGATTTTTAGTATCAACCCACTGATTATAGAACTCGGAATCAGGGTCATCCACCCAATAAATCCCCTCGTAAACATCACGATATTCCATTTTTGTACCGGGATTATCCTTAGTGCCAAAAGCAAAACCAAAATCATACAAACCTTTGGGTGAGTAATAATCACCCTCAGTTTTTTTATCGGGAGAAATAGTTCCGTTTTTACCAACAAAAGCCTTTGATTTTATATCCGTACTTTGCCACAGACCATCATTACACTCGTAGCATTGAAGATGATAGTCGTCATTCTCCCCTGTTACTACGATTAGTTGATTGGTGCCTTCAAGGTCTTCAAAATCATAACCCGACTTTAAAAGTATTCCTGAAAGTTCTGAAGGCTGAGAAACCGCTATTTCTGTTGGCAGTTCTGAGGTTTGTGGTGTTTCAGTCGTTTGAGGTACTGCGTTAACCATCTGTTGAGTAGTACTTTCGGTAGATTCAGTTGCAGATGGTAAATTATCAGCGACTTTCGAACCCACAAAAGCAATAACACCGGTTACAAGAAGTACACACCCCAAGGAAACGACCAAAATAGTTACAACTATACCTATAATTAGTTTCTTTTTATTCATATTAATAAATTATGATAACGGGATTCTTAGCACTGTCAAGATAGTCAAGGAAAATGAGCATATCATCACCGGAAATATCCACGCAACCCTGAGTCTCGGTAAGTGTATCATTTTTACCACAGAGTGTTATAACAGAACCACAACCCGGACTTGCATTATCACTTACAATACCATCACCGTTAGCGGCAATATTTACACAGTAATTATGCCTGTCGTTCTTGAAATAAGAACTATACATAGGCTCTGCGCTACTCCAATCCTTATAGTAACTATCGGACTGCTGAAGTGTATTGTAATAACGGGAATTCACATCATCAACCCATACAGAGTAGGAATCTATACGTTGGAAACTCATAGCCGTGCCCGGGTCACTCAAACCACAGCAGAAGGTTAATTCAAATTCACCTGCAGGTGTACATCCGTCACCCTCGTGCTTATTCTCTGTAATACCATTTTTACCAATCCTGCCGTTAGCAGTTGCTTTTTCAACCCATATATCCCCCTCTTTTTCATAGAGAACGAGGGTTGTATGAGTACCATTACACTTAGCGAGAACAAACTGCTCGCAATACATAGTAGTAGGCACTCTCTCGGGTAATTCAACGGGAACAACAGTAGTAGAAACTTCGGTTGTAATTTCTTCCGGCACATCATCAGTAGGTATTTCCGTTATATCAACATATGGTGCCGTTGTCATTTCTACACCAATATCTGTTTTTTTATTAAACAACGCAAAAGCACCCACGCCTAAAATACCCAACGCACCAAGAATCAGGAAACCGATTATACCTAAAACAAACAATACAACAAGAATAATTACAATAATTATAGGTGCTTTACTTTTCTTTTTAGGTTTAGTGGCTTCAGGCTCTTCTTTCTTGGGTTCGGAAGAAGTAGCAGAAACAGAAACGGTATCTTCTTTAATATCCACAAACATAGTTACCGCAGGTAATGTCTTATTATCTTCATCTGCAATACGGATTTCCATACCATTTGATAACTTGACATCTTTTCTCTTGGTACCGTTTACAATTATACCGTTTTTGCTTTGAGCATCAAAAATAACCCAACCGACATTTGTAAACTGAAAATAGCCGTGATTTTCGGACACAATCGGAGAATTAACAAAAATATCATTAGCAGGACTGTTACCGAAGGTAACCTTGTTTTTGCCGAAAGTGCTTAAATCCACCGTAAAAATTGACCCGGTGCCGTTATAAATATTTACAACCACAGGTGTATAATTGTTTTCACTCATCAAATCACCCCATACATTTTGATGGTTTGATTATAGCAAAGATTTATAGCCCTTGTCAAATTCAGTCGATACAATCCTTATCGGACCATTCCGATGCAGGATTCGGGTCTGCACCACCTCTAAAAAATTCTTGAGTACGTTTCTCCATCTGAGGAGTTTCACCCTGAGCAATGGCAGGAAAATCATTTTCTGTATTTGCGGTAGGTTGAATTTCATAAGTACCGTAAACATTAACCTGCTCCTCACAACTATCAGGATTACAAACGGCATAACTTATGGATATATCCACGGGCGGATTAAAATTTTCGTTGTTGATTTCTTTTGATATATAAGTTTGTAAATTTCTGTTATCAGACTTATTGTTTTCAGATTTTGACATAAAAAAACTTCCTTTCATTAAATACGTTTAGTATCCGCAGAAAGGAATTTGATATTCACTATTATAATAAATTATCATCATAAGCAGCTCGTACACCGCCGATAAATTTAGGCCGTGTGCGTGCACCAACCACCAAAGCTTTGCCAATGGTATTATTTTTAAGTCTTATGGGTACTGCAACCTTTTTAAGATGCATACCAATCATAGTAAGACCGATATCAAGACCTGCATCAGCTTTAATTTCCTCTAACGCGATAGGGTTTTCAAAGGCTTTATATGCTTGTGTTGCAAGGGAGCCACCTGCTTTAGGTTGAGGTACAACATTTACACACTCGGTAAAGGGCCCCGCTTTACGCTCGGTAATGATGGCACGATTAAGATGCTCACAACATTGTATTGCAAGAAACAAGCCTTTTGATTTAGTAAAATCATAGAGAGCAGCAAAAATCTCCCCTGCCACGTCGTAATTAGAATTAGTGCCAATAGTGGAGCCCACAACCTCACTGGTTGAGCAACCCACAACCACGATGTTACCTTCTTTTAATTTTGCAGTTTCACAAAGCTCGGAAATCGCTGCCTTTGTCTGTTCATAAATTGATTTATCCATAATCATCCCTATTTCGTTGATTTAAACTTTATTATACACATTATACGATAAAACTGATTATATAACAACTACCAAATCGAAAGTTTTTTGTAGAGTCAGAGGGAATCAAAGCTGTTTATATTACTAATAAATCAATGCGTAGCATTGTATATCATCAATTCCGTAAGGAATTGCATATCATCAAAACAAAGTTTTGTATATCATCATTGCGAAAATACACACATCTTCAGTGATGAAATACGCCTACGGCGATGATATACACGCTAAAGCGTGATGATATACCATTGCTTTCGCAATGGATAAAAAAACTCGTTCCGAAGAACGAGTTTTTTGGCACCCCCTGCGAGAATCGAACTCACATCTAATCCTTAGGAGTTTGCCCCAACAGGTGTTATTTTGTTCACTTTTTGTCACTCAAAAAACCTCACAAACCCTTATTTTACTAGGGTTTGCGAGTGTTATGGTGTTAACAGAGTCACTCTCAGTTTTTTCTGATATTTAGCAGTTTTGCTAATGAAAATTAGCAGAATATTAGCAAGTGAGCGACATGCAGGCAAATGATGGTGTGTTAATTTTGTCACTATAAAGCATTTTCATGTGTATAATTTGTGTTCGCTTGGTTTTATCTAATTTTTGAAAGCATTGTGTATTTCCTTGATTGTTTTGATTTGCAGATATGAATATCTCGGAATTATTGAATTCCCAAAAATCTTATGATAAGATTTAAAATAGAAAGCTGGGTGATAACATGCAGTCTGTAACTTCGAAAATATTTATGGCAACTTTGCGTATGATATTTCATTCTCCATTGTCTGACAGTTCAAAATTATCTGACAATGCTGCAAAACTGACAAAAGATAAAAAGTCAAGATATAAACCCTCAAAGAACTTTATATATACAAAGCATTCTGTTGAAGATGTTAAATACGAAAAGATTATTAAAAAGAATTGCAATACAGAAAAAGTTATATTGATGATTCATGGCGGTGGATTCAAAATTGAACTGAATGATTTTTACCGCAAGCTTGCCGAAAAATATAGTAATATGTTTTGTGGTGCAACCGTAATAAATGTTGACTACGGGAGATTTCCTGAGCATAAACTTCCGTCACAGATGTACGATGTCGTGAAAATCTATTTACATTTATTAGATAAAGGAATTAACAATTCAGATATCATAGTTATTGGTGACAGCGCAGGTGCCACATTGGCTATGACATCTTCATTATGGCTCAGAGATAACAACTATCCCTTACCCGGACATATTGTCTGCTTTTCTTTATGGGCAGATGCAACGTCAAGTGGTGATTCTAAAATTACAAATGCATATACTGAC